>DASRPJ010000447.1:0-4710 GCA_035646435.1 Thermoanaerobaculia bacterium
TCGTTTCCATGCGTTTCCTTTCGATCTCCGGATCAGCAAGCCGTGTGCCGAAGGTCGCCAGGAAACGATAGAATCCGATTTCGAGCGGCTCGTCAAAACAGGGGGAACGCATGAACCGTCCGGTCCGGGGTCCCGTCCTGCTCGTCGTCCTCGCCGCCGCGCTCGCGAGCGCGGGCTGCCTCCAGAAGGCCAAGCCCGCCCAACCGGGCGGGTTCATCCCTCCCGAGAATCTCGAGAAGCCGGGGGACCTTCCGTTCCACAAGGCGTGGCGAAGCCTGGCGAACTGGGACCGTTACACCGAGATCTACATCGCGCCGTTCAACACCGAACACCTCCGCGAGATGAGCTGGTGGGAAAAGCTCGAGCGCGGCGAAAAAGTAAAGCAGGACGCCGAGGAGCTCGCCCTCTACGCGCAGACCGAGTTTCGGGAAGCGTTCGCGAAAGACCCGAACCGACGCTTCAAGGTCGTCGACGTTCCCGGCCCGAAGACCCTGATCGCCGAGATCGCGATCATCGAGGTCGTGCCGAACAAGGTCGTCCTCGACGCTCTCGGCTACGCCGCCGGGCCGGTTGCGGGACCCGCCGGATCCGCCGCCGCCGGAGCTCAGACGATCACGACCCAGAGCACCGTCGCCTTCGAGGCGAGAATGCGCGACGGCGGGTCGAAGCAGGTCGTCGCGATGTTCGCCGACCGGGAGTCGGAGAAGTACTTCCCCGTCAACCTGAAGGACCTCACGTGGTACGGCCACGCGAAAGCGATCGTCAAGGAGTGGGCGAACCAGTTCGTGCAGATCGCGAACCAGCAGCCGGGCGAGATCATCAAGGATTCGCCGCTCTTCGACCTCAAGCCCTGGTAGGGAGGAGCGCGACGAATCAGCCGGCGGCGCGGGCGCCGAAGCGTCCGGCCTTGCGGCGGCGCCACTCCCGGTCGCACGCGGGGTCGCCGATGATCTTGCAGACCCGAAGCGCCACGTCGTAGCTCTTCGGAGTCGGAACCTTCGAGGTCATCTCGGAGAGAAGGGCCGCGAGCTCCCCGTCGCGCCCCTGGCTCGCGAAGAGCACCGCGAGCCGCGCCCAGCCGTCGAAGTTCTCCGGATACGTCGTCACCTCCGAGCGGAACGACGCCTCCGCCTCCTTCTCGCGGCCGAGCCGCGCAAGCACGTCCCCCCGCAGAGACCGGAGGTTCAACGCGGGGATCCGGTTCGACGCGCGGTCGAGCTCGAGGGCTCCGTCGAGAATCGCGAGCGCTCGCGCGAGGTCCCCGCGCGCGAGAGCGACGCGCGCGAGGACGAGGCGCGGCGCCCGCGCGTCCGGATTGCGCGCGAGCACCGCCTCCGACTCGCGGCGGGCGGCCTCGAGGTCTCCCGACGCGAGCGCGATCGCGGCCAGCTCCTCGCGGAAGCCAGGCGCGCCCGCCTCTCCGGCCGCGGTGGCGAGCGCCCGCGCCTTGGGAAAGTCGCCCGCCTCGAGGTGCAGGTCCGCGAGGCCGAGCATGATCTGAGGTGTTCCGGGCGCGAGCCGGTCGGCCCGCTCGAGCGCCGCGATCGCCTCGCGAATCCGCCCCGCACGGCGCTCGACTCGCGCGAGGGTCTCCCACGCGTCCAGCATGCGGGGGTTCTCTTCGGCGATGCGTTTCAAGAGAGCGATGCCCTCGTCGTCGCGGAACTCGGTCACGAGCCGGGAGGCCTCCTTCAGGCGGTCGATCATCCCGATGCGGTCCTTCGGGTCGGCAAGCGCTTCGCCCGAGTCGGGAGACGCGGCGCCGATGTACCCGAGAGACGCGAGCTTGCGGACGGTCTCGGGGTCGGTCGTTCCGGGCGCCTGCAACGGGCGGCTCAGGGCCATCAGCTCCGCGCGCATCGAGCGGAACGCCGGCGGGAGGCCGGGGGCGAGGTCTTTCTTCTGCCCGGGGTCCGCCCGCCAGTCGTAGAGCTCGGCGCGCGGCGCGTGAACGTACTGGTGTCGGTCGTCGGTCAACGACGCGAGGTCGCTCCATCCGAAGTGGTAGCGCGGGAAGACCGTCTCGCTGTAGATGCGCCGGGCCGTCGCCCGTCCCGCGGCGAAGTCGATGAGCGAAACGCCCGGCAGGGATTCGGGGACGCTCTCCCCGATCGCGGCGAGCACCGTCGGGAAGAGGTCGGCGACCTGCACGGGCAGGGTGACGCGCGTACCGGCGCGCCCCCCGCCGGGAAGCTTCAGGAAGAGCGGGACGCGGATCGCCTCGCGGTACAGGAAAATCCCGTGCTCGTCTTCGCCGTGATCCCCCAGTCCCTCGCCGTGGTCGGAGAGGAAGACGATGAGCGCGCGGTCGTAGATCTTCCGCTCGCGCAGGAAGTCGAGAAAGCGTCCCGTGACCGCGTCCGACGCCGCGACCTCGCCGTCGTACGGGTTCGATCGATACCGCTCCGCGAGCGGCGCCGGCGGCTCATACGGTGCGTGCGGCTCGTAAAGGTGGAGAAAGGCGAAGAGCCGCGCGTCCGCCGGCTGCGACGCGATCCAGCCCTCGAGCCGGCGGCGGGTGTCGTCCCCCGCCCTCTGGAGCTGCCCGATCGCCTGCGCGGAGTCGCGCGCCTCGATCGCGTCGTTGTAGAAGTCGAAGCCCTCGCCGATCCCGGTCCCGCGGTCGAGAACGATCGCCGAGACGGCGGCGCCCGTCGCGTACCCGCTCGCCTTCAACCGCGTCGCGAGGGTCTTGTGCTCCGTCGCGAGGCGGTATCCGAGGTTGTCGCGCACGCCGTGCTGGTAGGGGAGCAAGCCGGTGAAAAGAGAAGCGTGAGACGGCAGCGTCAGGGGAACGTGCGCGATCGCGTTGTCGAAGACGATCGAGTCGGCGGCCAGTCGGTCGAGGTTGGGGGTCTCGACGTTTTTGTACCCGTAGGCCGGGAGCCGATCGGCGCGCAGCGTGTCGACGCAGACGACGATGACGGGCGCGCCGCGGGACACCGACTTGCCGCCGCCGCACGACACCGCGGACAGCGCGAGGAGCGCGGCGAGGGCTCCGGCCGCGCGCGCCCTCATCGAGAGGCCGCCTCGGAAACGAGAGCGGGCTGGCAGCCGGGACACCAGTAAGTGGACCGCGCCGCCGTCCCCTGCCGCTTCATCCGGATCCGCGTCCCGCAGCGGAAGCAGGACTTTCCGCTGCGCCCGTAGACCCAGTAGGACGCGCCGTCCAGGGTCCGCCGCGTCTTGCGGGGGGTTCCATCCAGATTCGCCGACATGAGCTCGCGCGCCTTCGCGACGACCCGCGCGAGGTCCTTCTCCGGGAACGCCGCTGCCGGCGAGAACGGGTCCACACCACAGAGAAACAGCGCCTCCGACTTGTAGATGTTTCCCACCCCGGCGAGCGCGGACTGGAGGATGAGCGCCTCGCCGATCGCCCGGTCGCCGGACGCGGCGATCCGACGCACGGCTTCGGCGGCGTCGAAACCTTCCGCGAGCACGTCCGGCCCGAGTCGCCGCAGCGACTCGTGACGCGCGATCTGGCGGGCCGAGAGGAGCTCGACGACGGGAGCGCTGAAGCACACCGCGACGGCGTCTTCGGTGGCGAGCACGGCGCGGGCGAGGCGCGCCGGTTTCTTCCACCTCTCGTTGGGCGCGTACAGGTGCCACGAACCGGTCATCCGCATGTGCGTCAGGAGCACGCGGCCGTCGTCGAATCGGACGAGCAGGTTCTTGCCGCGCGCCTCGACCGCTTCGACGAGGCGTCCGGCCAGGTCGACGCCGGCGAGTCGGGGCAGCGGCGACGCGAAGGAAGTGACTCGTTTTCCCTCGAGGCTCGCGCCCAGGGCGCGCGCGGCGCGCAGGATCGTGTCCCCTTCAGGCATCCGCTTCGACCGGAACCTCGCGCGGGACCGACCGCTTCAGGTAGCCGCGACTACCCGCCTGGAAACCCGCTTTACCCAGAAACGGGGCGAGCGGAGAGCGCGCCGGCTCCTCGCCGTCGACCCTCGCGACGAGGAGGACGTTGCGGCGGCCGCTCGCGACGAGCGACCCGAGCGCGCCGGCGATCGCCGCCAGCATCTCGCTCGCCTCCGGCTCGGAGTCGGGAAGGAACGTGACGAGGTTGCGGTCGGCGCGGCTCAACCAGGCGGCGAGCCGGCCGTCGTGGAGGATGACCTGCGCCCCCGCGGCTCGCTGCGGACGGGCCCCCTCCCCCTCCGGCCACGCGACTGCCGAGCCGTACGGGTTTGCCGGATCGGTGGCGGCGAGGACGAGAGTCCGGGACTCGTCGTCCTCCGACGCGTCCCGAAGCGCGCGGAGGCGGTCGTCGGCACCCGGCAGCGCGAACTGCGCTGCGCCGAGCCCGGCGACGAAGTACCCGCGCCGTACCCGTCCCGCCTCCTCCATCGCCTTCGCGACGGGGTACACCACGGAGAAACCGCCCGGCAGATCCTCGGCGTGGACCGCCTCGCGCGTCAGGACTCCCCAGCGCTCGAGGAGCGCCATCGTCATCGCGGCTCGCCGCTCCGTGTCGCTCGGGACCTTCCTTCCGGGGTCGCCGGCACGGGGGCTCGGGGGACCGCCGGGTCCCCAGCTCAAGGAAGCCAGGAGCGACCACCTTCCTTCACTCCCCGGAGGACCCGCGCGGCGGGACCGGAACGAGCGACCCCGGAACTGCCGGCGCCCCGCGCGCGCCGCGGGACCGCGCACGAAGGAACGCAGCGGCGCGAGCGTGTCGTTCGTCGCCTCGCCCGCCCAGACGAGGTCCCA
>DASRPJ010000448.1:0-4218 GCA_035646435.1 Thermoanaerobaculia bacterium
CTCGACCGCCGAGAAGGTGGTGGACATCCTCGCGGAGCGGTTCAACGTCGCCGACGTCTCGCCGGCGATCCGCCTCTCGTGGGTCGACTACGTGAACGCAAACGACGACGGATCGCGCGGGAACTGGACGAACACCGTGGCGGGCGTGGACAAAAAGGTTCGCGGCCTGGTGCACCTGATGCTGACGAGCCCCGCTTTCCACCTCGCGTAGCCAAGATCGGAAGAGAGGACGCCCATGCCCATCTCGAGACGCGACTTCCTGCTGCGCACCTCCGGGTTCGTCACGGTGTCGGCGATGGTGCCGCGCTGGGCGGTGAAAGGCGCGCGCGCGTTCGAGGAGTCGATCGGCGCGCCGAACGCGCTGCGGACCCTCGTGGTGCTCGAGCTCGCGGGCGGCAACGACGACCTGAACACGGTCGTGCCGTACGCGGACGCCCTCTACGCGCAGATGCGGTCGCGAATCGCGATCCCGGCCGGCGCAGTCCTGCCGCTCGACGGCCGCCTCGGGCTGAACCCGGTGATGACCGGTGTGAAGAGTCTCTGGGACTCCAACCGCGTCGCCGTCGTCGAGAACGTGGGCTACCCCAACTCGAGCCTCTCTCACTTCGCCGCCCGCGACGTCTGGCACACGGCGGACCCTCTGCTCGCGCAGAGGAACGGGTGGCTCGGCCGGTGGGCGGATCGCTACATCGCGGGAAGCGGCAACCCGCTCGCGTGCACCGCGATCTCCCAGTCGCTTCCCCGGACGCTGCTCGCGGACAACGTCGGCGTCCCTTCCTTCGTCAACCTCGCGAGCTACCAGTACCAGACGGACGGCGCCCATCCGGGCGACCGGAACAATCAGATCCGAACCTTCCTGACGCAGAACGGAGCCGAGTACGAGGTCTTGAACTCCGCCGGCCGGCTTTCGCAGGTGGGGGAGGACGCGATCAGCTCGTCGAACATCCTTCAGGCGGTCGGGGCGGGTTACGTCCCCGGCGGCGCCTACCCCACGGGGACGCTCGGCGCCGCGCTCCTCCTGGTCGCGCAGATCATCAACGCGAACGTCGGTGCGCGCATCCTCTACGTCACTTTCGGCGGGTTCGACAATCACGCGACCCAGAACGTCGACCACGACCCGTTGCTGACCACCGTCTCCCAGGGGATCAAGGCGCTCTTCGACGATCTGGACGCGCACGGCAAGTCGCACGACGTCCTCTTGATGACGTGGTCGGAGTTCGGCCGCCGCCCGCAGGACAACGGCTCGAGCGGCACGGACCACGGAACGGCCGGGGCTCACTTCGTCGTCGGGGAGGCCGTGCGGCCGGGCGTTTACGGGGCGCCGCCGAACCTCTCGAATCTCGACGCGAACGGCAATCGGCGGATCGAAAACGACTTCCGCGCATACTACGGGACGATCCTGCAGGACTGGCTCGGCGCGGACGCGCCGGCGATCCTCGGGACGGGTTATCCGAACCTCGGCTTCCTGAACCGCGGGTACGTGTAGCGCAGTCGAAGATAAATCTGTCCCCTTTTCCCTGATACCTTCTCGGGGTGATTCCCGGCCGTGCGACCCTCGAGGGGACGAAGCGTTTCGCCGCGCGGTCGAAGACCGCGCCGGGCCACTTCCGCGAGGCCGCGGGAGTTCTCCTTTCCTCGATCGGCCTCGGCACTTACCTCGGAAACGAGGATGCCGCCACGGACGCGGGCTACGAGGAGAGCGTCGGGGTCGCACTTTCCTCCGGCGTCAACGTCTTCGACTCCGCGATCAACTACCGGGGGCAGAAGAGCGAGCGCGCCATCGGCCGCGCTCTCGCGGAAGCTTTCGAGAGGGGGGCGGCGCGGCGCGACGAGACGTTCGTCGCGACCAAAGGGGGCTACCTGCCGCACGACGCCGACGACCCGCGCGATCCGCGCCGCTACATCCTCGCGACGTTCCTCGAGACGAAGATCGCTTCCCGCCCGGAAGTCGTCGCGGGCGGCCACTGCATCGCACCTTCCTACCTGCGGGACCAGATCGACCGCAGCCGCTCGAACCTCGGTCTCGAGACCATCGACCTCTACTACCTGCACAACATCGAGGCGCAGACGACGGCGGTCGACCGCCCGACCTTCCGGGTCCGGCTCGTGAAGGCGGTCGAGGCCCTCGAAGAGGCGGCCGACGCGGGACGCATCGGCGCGTGGGGGCTCGCGACCTGGGACGGCCTGAGAGTGCCGCCGGAGCATCCCGAGCACCTCTCCCTCGCCGACGCGCGCCGGGTGGCCGAAGAGGTCGCGGGCGCGAGGCATCACTTCGCGGCGGTCCAGCTTCCCGTGAACCTCGCGATGGCCCAGGCCGTGGCGTACCGCTCGCAGGAGTTCGGCCGAGAGCGGATGCCGGCGCTGACGGCGGCGGAGAGGGAAGGCCTCGCGGCCTTCGGATCCGCGTCGCTCCTCCAGGGGCGTCTCGCCGCGGACCTGCCCGAGGAGGTCGAAGCCGCCTTTCCGGGCGCCGAGCCGGGGGCACAGCAGGCCCTTCAATTTTCCCGGTCGGCGCCCGGAATGACGACGGCCCTCGTCGGGGTTTCCACTCCCGAGCACGCCCGGGAGAACTTCCGGTTGGCTGGCGTGCCCCCCGCGGATCCGGCGCGCGTGCTCTCTCTTTTCGAGTGAGAAAGGGACGCCGGCGAGCCGCGGTGTTTACCGGAGACGGCGTCGCCCCTCGCGCTTTCTTGGTCTCGGGCGGGTTTTTGGGCTAGAATCAGCCTCTCCCGCCCGGACTCGTGTCAGCGCGGCGGCAACCCAGGAGTTCATGTCCGAAGACCCCGCGACCCCTAAGAACGCTGCGTCGTTCTCCGCTGCGCCGGAAGCCGGTGGCAGCGCGCCCGCCGGAGACCGCGCCCCGGGCGGGGACGGCCAGCCCCGGCCCCACCGCCGCCGCCGGCGTCGGCGCCGCCGTGGTGGAGGCGCAGGCCGTCCCGGCGGAGGTTTCGGGGCGAACGGAGCGCCCGACCGCGTCGAGGAAGCCACCGCCTCGGGCCCCGAGAAGGCGGTGGAAGGCGTCCTCTACCTGCCACCCCGCGAGAGCGCGCCGGGGGTCCTCGTCTCCGCCTCCACGAACTTTCTTCCCACCCCGAAGGATCCGATCGTTCCCCGCGACTTGATCGCGCGCGAAGGTCTGGAAGCCGGGGCGCTCATCGCCGGGTTCGCAGCCGACGGGTCGAGGCCGGTCCTGCGGCGGGTCGAGACGGTGGAAGGCTTGACACCCGCCGAGTTCCGGCAGCGCCCCGCGTTCGCGGACCTCGTGTCGATCGATCCGACCGCGTGGTTGAAGCTCGAGACCGAGCCGGACGAAATGTGCGGGCGCGTCGTCGATCTCCTCGCGCCGATCGGGCGGGGTCAGCGATGCCTGATCGTCGCCCCGCCGAAAGCGGGGAAGACGACTCTCTTGAAGCGGATGGCCCACGCCGTCGGTATCAACGACCCCGACGTCCACGTGATCGTGCTCCTGGTGGACGAGCGGCCCGAGGAGATCACCGACTTCCGCCGCAGCGTCCTGCACGGCGAGGTCGTCGCGTCGTCCGCGGACCTTTCCGCCGAGAACCACATCGCGGTCGCCGAGATCGTCGCGGAGCGGGCCCGCCGCCTGATCGAGGTCGGCAAGCACGTGATCATCTTCCTCGACTCGATCACGCGCATGGCGCGCGCGTACAACCACATGCAAAAGGGGGGCGGCAAGATCATGTCGGGCGGAATCGACGCCCGCACGATGGAGAAGCCCCGCAGGTTTTTCGGGGCGGCGCGCAACGCCGAGGGGGGCGGTTCGCTCACGATCATCGCGACCGCTCTGATCGACACGGGGTCCCGGATGGACGAGATCATTTTCCAGGAGTTCAAAGGCACCGGCAACACCGAGATTCTTCTCGACCGCGACCTCTTCAACCGGCGGATCTTTCCCTGCATCAACATCCCGCTGTCGGGAACGCGCAAGGAAGAGAAGATCTACGACCCCGAGGAGCTTCCGAAGATCGTCAAGCTGCGACGCGCGCTCGCGGCGGTGGACAAGGTCCAGGCGATGGAGCTCGTCCTCGGCCGCCTCTCCAAGTTCCCGACGAACGCCGCCTTCCTGAAGAGCTTCTAGACGGGGGTCAGGCGCAGCCTTTTTGCCTTATTACCTCCGGTTCCGCGGCGGCCGCTCGCGACAATCTTCCTCTGGGAGTTGGATGGCAAGGCCACCGAGGTTGCAAGCGCCGGGCACTC
>DASRPJ010000449.1:0-5053 GCA_035646435.1 Thermoanaerobaculia bacterium
GCTCCCGCGAGGCCCGCGACCAGAGC
Source organism: Thermoanaerobaculia bacterium (assembly GCA_035646435.1). GTDB lineage: Bacteria > Acidobacteriota > Thermoanaerobaculia > UBA5066 > Gp7-AA6 > Gp7-AA6. The sequence continues at coordinate 27 of DASRPJ010000449.1, forward strand.
GTGGCTCTCGCTCGTCGGGATCCCCCAGCGGGCGGCCAGGCTCGACCACAGGATGATTCCAACCATCGCCCCGCCCACGGTCACGAGATCCACCGCCTTTGGATCGATGATCCCCTTGCCGATCGTCTGCGCCACGGCGGTCCCGGAGAAAACGCCGACGAGGTTCAGGACGGAGGCCATGACGACCGCCTGGAGAGGCGTCAAGGAGCGGGTCGAGACGACGGTCGCGATGGCGTTCGGCGCGTCCGTCCAGCCGTTGACGAACTCCGCGCCCAGGATGAGGAGCAGGACGAAGACCAGGCCCCAGGTCATCGGCCGGCTGCGCTCCAAATTCGAGCCTGGATCATCCGACCGGCCGGATCAAGAGCTCTTCCAGACCGCGCTTTCCAGGATGTGCGCGACGGCCTCGCAGGCATCGACCGCGCGCTCCAGGTTCTCGTAGATGTCCTTCCACTTGATCACGTCGATCACCGCAATCTGCCCCGCGAAGAGCGACGCGACGGCGTCGTGATACGCCGTGTCCCCCTCGTTCTCCAGCTTCTTGATGGCGATGCAATGCGCGATGACGCCCTTCCGGGCAGAGAGAGCGCCGACCCCCAGCACGAGCTCGGCCGTGATTCGAAGGACGACGTCCGCCATTCGCTTCGACGGAGGGGTGGGCTCGGTCACCTTGAAGAGGGAAAGCCTCCGCACGGTACCGTCGATCAGGTCGATCACGTCGTCGAGCCGGACGGCGAGCCGGTGGATGTCCTCGCGGTCGAGCGGCGTAATGAAAGTGAGGTCGATCCGCCGGAGGATTTCGTGGCTGATCTCGTCGCACTCGTGCTCGAGTCTCTTCACGTGCTCGGCAACCACGCCGACGGGCGCGTCCTCCGCAAAGAACTGGTTGAGCGCGACCGCGGCTTCGTGGATGCGCTGCGCCATCTCGTTGAAGCGCTCGAAGTACTTCTCGTCCTTGGGAAGCAGGGAGAACATGCGCGCCTCCTCGAAACGGCGGCGCAAGGATAGCCCAGAGACTAGGTCGGAAGCCGGACCACGAAGAGGCTTCCCTCTCCGACGTTGCCTTCCACCTCGATCGAGCCGCCGTGCAGGTGCACGAGGTGCTTGACGATCGAAAGGCCGAGCCCGCTGCCGGGCCGCGACTTCGAACGGGAACGGTCGACCTGGTAGAACCGCTGGAAGATCCGGTCGCGTTCCGCCTTCGGGATGCCCGGGCCCCTGTCGGCGACCGAAAACCCGGCGCGGCCGGGCTCCGCAAACGCGGAGAGCTCGACCGCCGAGCCGTTTGGAGAGAACTTGATCGCGTTGTCCAGGAGGTTCCTCGCGACCTGCGCGAGACGCCGGCGGTCGGCGGGGACCGTCGCGGAGTCGTCGCCGCCCACGACGATCTCGATTTCCCTCTCGCGGGCGGCGGCCGCCAGGTCCTGCGCGACCTCGCGGAGAAGGGATGACAGAACGACCTTTTCCTTCGCCAGCGCGATCGCGCCGCTCTCGATCTGCGCGAGGTCCGTCAAGTCGTCGATCAGCTCGCGCATCCGCCCGGACTGCCTCCGGATCACGCCGACGAGCTCCTGCGTCTCGCGTCCTTCCGCGCCTCCGTCGGCGAGCGTTTCCGCGGCGGCCGCTATCGAAGAGATCGGCGTCCTCAACTCGTGGGAGACGTCCGCGACGAAGGTCCGCCTCATCGTCTCGGTGCGTTCGAGGAGGGTGATGTCTCGAAGGACGCCGACCGCAGCCGCGCGTGAGCCGGGAGGCAGCGGAAACACGAGGACCTCCCAGACGACGTCGTCGGGGAGCCGCGCGGTCAGGTGCGAAGTCTCGCCGGTGCGCAGGGTCCTCTCGAAGAGCTCGAAGAGAGACCGAAGCCGGAGGAGGTCGTAGAGCGCTCTCCCCGCCGGAGAGTGGGCGCCGGCCATCTGCGCGAAACGGTCGTTCGACTCGAGCACGTGAAGCCGGTCGTCGACGATCACGAGGCCGTCGGGAAGGCGCTCGAAGACCATGGCGCTCAGCCGGCGCTCCGACTCCGCTCGCGCGAGCGCCGTGACGAGCGAGTCCTTCATCCTCTGCAGGGCCCGTCCCAACCGCCGCAGCGGCTCGCCGTCGATCGCCGGCAGGGGGCGCTCGTAGTCGCCGGCGGCGATCGCGGCGGCCGCGCCCGTGAGCTCCTCGACCGGACGCGACAGGCGGGCCGCGGCGACCGCGCCGATCAGGAAGAGGAGCGCCGAAGCGGCAAGGATCGCGACCCGCCCGTCCCACAGGTAAGCGGCCTCGCGTTCCTTCAGGTGCTCGGCGGAAATCGCCATCCGCAGGACGCTGCCGTCGGCGAGCCGGCGGGCGCGATAGAGCATTTCCGTGCGGTTGGTGGCCGAGTATCGCCGGGATTCACCGGAGCCGCCCGCAAGGGCCTCGCGGATCTCCTCTCGAGAGGCGTGGTTTTCCATGCTCGAGACTTCGGCCGCCGGAAGCCCCGTCTCGTGAAGGACGAGACCGCCGGGAGCGACGTGCGTGATGCGGCAGGCGAGGTCGGCAGCCGCGCGGCGGAGAAAAACCTCCCTTTCGGCCTCGTCAGTCAGGCGGCCGAGATCGCCGGAGAGGTGATTGAGCTCGAGCGACAAGCGCTCGGCGGCGCGCTCGTCCACGACTCGACGAAGCGATCGATCGAAAACCGCGATGAGCACCGCGGCTGCTGCGGCCGCCAGCAGGCCGAAGAAGAGCGTCCACCGGGTCTGAAGCTTCAAGCGACTTCGCGCGGACCGGGACTCGGCCGAGCCACGGCTTCTCTCAACTCACTTCGGGGAATCGGTGTCGCGATACCGGTAGCCGAGACCCACCACCGTTTCGATCCGCTCCTCGCCGAGCTTCCGGCGAAGGGCGCGGATGTGCACGTCCACCGTCCGCGTCTCCACCTCCGAATCGTAGTCCCAGAGCCGGGCGAGGATCGCGTCCCGGGTGACCACCCGGGAGCGGTTTCGAATGAGCATCCAGAGGAGGTCGAACTCCTTCTTGGTCAGGTGGACGCGCTCGCCCTTCAGGCGGACCTCGAAGCGAGCGCGGTCGACCTTGAGCTTTCCGTCGTCGAACGTCTCCTCTTCCGACGTCTCGAACGACGCCACCCGGCGAAGGTGAGCGTTGACTCGCGCGACGAGCTCGCGCATCGAGAAGGGCTTGGTGATGTAGTCGTCCGCACCGATGTCGAAGCCGAGGAGCTTGTCCCGCTCCTCGACACGCGCGGTCAGCATGATGATCGGGATCTTTCGCGTCTCCTCGGCCCGGCGCAGCTCCCGACAGAGGGCGAGTCCGTCGATGTCGGGAAGGTTCAGATCGAGGATGACGAGGTCGAAAGGCTTCTCCTGCAGCGCGGCGAGGGCCGCTATGCCCGACACGTAGTGCTCGACCTGGTATCGCTTTTCTTTCCGGAGGTTCAGCCGGATCGTGTAGGCGATGTCCGCGTCGTCTTCGATGAGCGCGATGCGCTTCATCGGCCCCGAGGCTTCGGTTGCGGGCGGCGAGGCCGGTCGGCTCTTCGGTGCGGGTGACTTCATCCTCACTGCTCCTATCCGAAGCGCCCCGTGATGTAGTCCTCGGTGATCTTCTGCGCCGGGTTCGTGAAGATCTTGCCGGTGCGGTCGTACTCGACGAGCCGGCCGAGCATGAAGAAAGCCGTGAACTCCGACACGCGCGCCGCCTGCTGCATGTTGTGGGTCACGATCACGATCGTGTAGTGCTCCTTGAGCTCGTAGATGAGCTCCTCGATCTTCGCCGTGGCGATCGGGTCGAGAGCGGAGGCCGGCTCGTCCATGAGGACGACCTCGGGGTTGACCGCGATCGCGCGCGCGATGCAGAGGCGCTGCATCTGCCCGCCCGACAGCGACAGGCCGCTCTCGTCCAGGCGGTCCTTTACCTCGTCCCAGAGCGCCGCCCGCTGGAGCGATCGCTCACACGCCTCGTCGAGCACCGCCTTGGTGCGCACGCCCTGGATCCGCAGGCCGTAGACGACGTTCTCGTAGATCGACTTCGGGAAGGGATTGGACTTCTGGAAGACCATCCCGAAGCGCTTGCGCAGCTCCGTGACGTCGACTTCGGGGGCGTAGATGTCGGTCCCCTCGAAGAGGACCTTGCCGTCGATCCGAACGCCGTCGATCAGGTCGTTCATGCGGTTCAGACAGCGGAGCAGGGTGGACTTACCGCAGCCGGAAGGTCCGATGAGCGCGGTGACCCGGCGCGGGAGGAAGTCCATCGTGATCCCGTGGAGCGCCTGCTTCTCCCCGTAGAAGAGGTCGAGCCCCTCGACCGAGATGACCGCCCCCGCGTGGGCCGCTTCGAGCTCGCCGCCGATGACCGGCTGGAGCGTCGCGATCTCGCTCCGCTCGTGCCGCGTCACCTCGGGCCGGCGCACTTCCACGCCGTGCGTCGGGGGGGCTTCGGTCATCGTCTCCACCGATTCTCCGTCAAAACGTCGCCGTGCGGAGCTTCCGCCGCAGTCGCTCGCGGATGAGGATGGCCGTCAGGTTGAGCGCGACGACGACGGCGAGCAACAGGAGAGTCGTCAGGTAGACCATCGGCTTGGCCGCCTCGACGTTGGGCGACTGGAACCCCACGTCGTAGATGTGGAACCCGAGGTGCATGAACTTGCGCTCCAGGTGCAGGAACGGGGCGTTGGCGTCGAACGGCAGATCCTGCGCGAGCTTGACGACTCCGGTGATCATGAGCGGCGCGACCTCGCCGGCGCCGCGCGCCATCGCGAGGATCAGGCCCGTCAGGATCCCGGGAGCCGCCGCGGGGAGCACGATGCGCCGGATCGTCTGCCACTTCGTCGCCCCGAGGGCGTAGGAGCCGTCCCGGGCGCCGCGCGGCACCGCCGCGAGCGACTCTTCGGTCGCGACGATGACGACTGGCACGGTCATGAGCGCGAGGGTCAGCGAGGCCCAGAGGATCCCGCCGGTCTTGAACGTCGGATCCGGGAGTCTTTCGGAGTAGAAGAGGCTGTCGATCGCCCCCCCCGTCAGGTACACGAAGAACCCCAGGCC
>DASRPJ010000450.1:0-2295 GCA_035646435.1 Thermoanaerobaculia bacterium
GGAGTCGGAGCCGGAGCCGGAGAGGCGCCGGAACATCTCCTCGACGTGGCGGCGGCTCCCGAGCGGCGGCTTGCCGACCGAGCCGTACAGAAACGCGTCGTACTCGGCGTTCAGCCGCCGGATCGCCTCGTTCAAGACTGCCAGCTCGCGCTCCCAGGACACCTTCTCGATAATAGCGCCGTGAGCGCCTCCCGTCCCCCCTCGATGGACTCCCTCCTCGCCCGCCCCGAGGCGGCCGAGTCGCTCGGCCTCTACGGGCGGGAAGCCGTCAAGGAGGAGCTGCGCGCGGCCATCGCCGCGGGCGCGACCGAGCCCCCGGAGCTCTTCCGCGCGGCCCGTGAGTCGTTGTCGCGCCGCTTCGCTCCCACCCTCGTGCGCGCGGTCAACGCGACGGGCGTCCTCCTCCACACCAACCTCGGCCGGGCTCCGCTCCCCGAAGGCGCGCGGGAAGCGGTGACCCGGATCGCCGCGGGCTACTCGACCCTCGAGTACGAGCCGGAAGAAGGGCGGCGCGGCCGGCGCCAGGATCACGTTCGTCGCGCGGCCCGGGATCTCTTCGGCGCGGAAGACGCGATCGCGGTCAACAACAACGCCGCCGCCGTGTTCCTCGCGCTTTCCGCGATCGCGCGGGGCCGTGCCGTGCTGGTGTCACGCGGCGAGCTCGTCGCGATCGGCGGCAGCTTCAAGATCCCGGAGATTCTGGAAGCATCCGGCGCCTCCCTCTCGGAGGTCGGCACGACCAACCGGACGACCGCCGCCGACTACCGGCGCGCCCTTTCGCCGGCGGTCGCCGCGATCCTGACCGTTCACCCGTCCAACTACGAGATCCGCGGCTACGCGACCTCGGCCGAGCCCGCGGAGGTCGCATCCCTCGCGCTGGAAGCGGGGATCCCGTGGATCCACGACCAGGGGACGGGGGCCGTCGTCCCGCTCGACGAGTTCGGCGTTGCCTCCGAGCCGACGGTCGCCGAATGTGTGAGCGCCGGCGCCGACCTCGTCACGTTCTCGGGGGACAAGCTGTTCTCCGGGCCGCAGGCGGGGTTCGCGGTCGGTCGCGCCGACCTCGTCGGCCGGCTCGCCGAGCACCCCGTCGCGCGGGTCGTCCGACCCGACAAGCTCACGCTCGCCGCGCTCGGAGCGACCCTCGCGGCCTGGAAAACCGGGCGATGGCGCGACTTCCCCGTCTACCGCGCGGCCGGCGCGACGCTCGACGCTCTCGAAACTCGCGGCGAGAAGATCGGCCGCGCGGTCGAGGGCTCGGCCCTCCGGCTCGAAGTCACGCCCTCGGAGGCCCTCTTCGGCGGCGGGACGAGCCCTGAGAAGAAGTTCCCTTCGCGGGCGATTACCGTGTCGCGAGACGGCCTCTCGGCGGACGAGGTCGCCCGGAAGCTCCGCGGCGGCGCGCCTCCGGTCGTCGCAAGGGTGGAGGACGGGAAGGTGCTGCTCGACCTGCGGTCGATCCTGCCGGAAGAGGACGCCGTCGTCGAAAGAGCGCTCCGGGACCTCGCCCGGTCAACCGACCGCTGAGACGGCACCCCCGGGTGCCGTCGGGATGACGGAGAGGGGGGAGAGCCTTCGTCAGCCGCGCGAAGAGCCGCGCGCGAAGAAGTAGCCGAAGCCCGCGAGGAGCAGTCCGAGCAGCATGAGGCCCCACTCGGAAACCGTCGGGATGTCGGTCGCGATCTGACCGATCACCACGACTCCCTCCTGGTCCGTGTTGTCGACCAGGGTCGTCTCCGTCTCGTTGCCGGTCACCGTCACGGTGTTGGTGATCGTGCCGATCCCTGACGGGAGTCCCGTGATCGTGACGGTCGCGGTCCCGGCCGGGGCGAGCGTGCCGATCGCGCACGTCACCGTACCGCCGACCTGCGAGCAGGTGCCCTGGGTGGCGGAGGCCGACCCGAACGCGAAGCCCGAGGGGATGACGTCGGTCACGACGACTCCGGTCGCCGGGATCGGTCCCGCGTTGGCCACGACGATCGTGAACGTGATCGGCGTCGAGAGGCCGGCCGGATTCGGAGAGCCCGTCTTCGTCACGGAGAGGTTGAGGATCGGCGCAACGACCGTCGGAGTCTGAGTCGGCGTCGGCGAGCCCGTCGGCGTATTCGTCGGCGTGTTCGTCGGCGTGTTGGTCGGCGTGTTGGTCGGCGTGTTCGTCGGCAGGGGAGTACCCGTCGGCGTATTGGTCGGGGTGTTCGTCGGGGTGTTCGTCGGCGTGTTCGTGGGCGTGTTCGTGGGCGTATTCGTCGGGGTGTTGGTCGGGGTGTTCGTCGGGGTGTTCGTCGGAGTGTTCGT
>DASRPJ010000451.1:0-3933 GCA_035646435.1 Thermoanaerobaculia bacterium
GAGAAGCGGGACGCCCGTGAAGTCCTGGAGGACGATCCGGGCGACGACGAACGGAATTTCGGCCGTTCGTTCGGCGTTCGGCTTCCAGTTGGCCAGCTCCACGACGTCCTTTTCCCGAACCCTCCGGCCGTCCACGTTGCGAACGAGCGACTCGAGAACGATCCGGAGGCTGACGGGCAGCCGCGAGACCGGCCCGACTCCCTCAAGCTCGAGGCGGGGGAGCGAGTAGTAAGCGGCGGTGCCGGAACCGGTCGAGAAGCTCTCGCGCGCGCCGAAGGGAGAGCGCTCGCCGTCGTTCATCGAAGAACCCATCGCGCGTCCCGCAGTCTATATGGGGTCGGTCCTGATTTGCTGACTAGAGAGAGGGAGAAAAGAAATGACGTTCCCGAGAAAGCGCGTCGCCCTGGCCATCGCCCTGACCCTTGCGGCGTCCGCCGTCGCGACTGCGGCGACCGAAGCGTTCGTTTTCGACAAGTCGCATTCGCAGGTCGGCTTCCGCATCCGGCACTGGCTCACGAAGGTCGAAGGGCGCTTCAAGGAGTACGACGGAAAGATCTGGGTCGATCGGGCGAACCCATCGGAATCGAAAGTGGAGATCGCCATCCAGGCGGCCTCGATCGACACGGGCAGCGAACGGCGCGACAACCACCTGAAGTCCGCGGACTTTTTCGAGGTCGAGAAGTACCCGACCATCACGTTCAAGAGCACGAAGGTGGAGCCGAAGGGGAAGGACGTCTACGCCGTCACGGGGGACCTCTCCATGCACGGCGTGACGAAGACGATCACGATCCCCGTACGGCACACCGGGTTCCTGAACCTCGGCAAGCAGGAGAAGGCCGGGTTCGAGCTCACGATCCCGATCCAGCGCAAGGATTTCGGGATCGCATGGAACCGCGCGTCCGACCAGGGCGGTGCGATGCTCGGCGATGAGGTGGAGGTCACCGTCCTCGTCGAAGCCAACAAGGAGATGCCCGAGGCGGCTTCGCCCCCGCCCCCGGCGCCCACGAAGGCGCCCGCGACGAGCCGTTAGCGCCGGGGGCGGGGAGCCGCCCGGTTAGAATCGGGGCTCTCCATGCACCTTCTCGGCTGGATCGCCGTCCTCCTCTACGCCGCCGCCGAGGCGCTGGCGATTCGGTCTCTCCTGCGCCCGAAAGGCTACGGAGGCGCTCCGGCTCTCGTCGTCGCGGGGCTCGCCGCTCAGTTCGCCCACCTGTACGGAGCGGCGAAGACGCTCGGCTCCGTCCCCTACCGCACGCTCGGCGGCTCCTTGGCGCTCTTCGGTTGGATGCTCGGGATCGCCTACCTCGTCCTCGTTCTCCGGCACCGTGAGCGCGCGATCGGACCCTTCCTCATTCCCTTCGTGCTCGCGTTCTCCCTCCTCGGCGTGCTGCTGCCCTCGAGGGCGCCGGCGGACCCGGCAACGAGCGGGAGCCTCTTCGCCTTCCACGTGACGCTCGCGATCCTCGCGTATGCGGCGTTCGCCCTCTCGTTCGTCCTGTCCGTTCTCTACCTGATCCAGGCGCGGCAGATCCGCCGCGGGCGGACCGGAGTTCTGTTCGCGCGGCTTCCCGCCCTGGACGTGATCGGGCGGATGAACCGGACGACGGTGGCGATCGGCATCGTGGTCCTGTCCGTCTCCGTCGCCCTCGGGGTCGCGTGGGCGCGGCAAGTGTGGACCGGGCTCGGCGACGCGAAGCTCCTGTTCGCGTTCGTCACCCTGCTCGTCTACGGACTTCTGCTGTGGATGGATCGCCGCGGTTGGGAGGGTCCGCGCGTCGCCCTCCTCTCGATCGTGGGCTTCGCTCTCGTTCTCTTCTCGTACACGTTCGTGAACCTCTACCTCTCGCAGTCCCACGTGTTCCGATGAACGCCGCCAACGACGCGCGGCTCTTCGTCGTCGGCTGGGACTTCCGCGGCGCGGCGGAAGCCGTGCGCGCCCGCGTCGCGCTCTCCGCGGAGGAAGTGCGCGAAGGCCTCCGCAAGCTCGCGGGCGTCGGCCTGGTCGCCGAGAGCGTGATCGTCTCGACGTGCCACCGCAGCGAGTTCTACAGCCTGGCCCAGGGAGACCACGCGGGGGGAGACTTGACCCAGTTCGTGTCGGAGTGGCGCGGGCTCGACCGGGCGGTCCTGGAGAGCTCCGGATTCCGCCGCTTCGGCGGCGAGGCGGCGCGGCACCTCTTCCGCGTGGCCGCCGGGCTCGACTCGATGGCCCTCGGCGAGAGCGAGGTGCTCGGTCAGGTGCGCCAGGCCCTCTCGATCGCGCGGGAAACCGGGACGTCCCGCGTCGTCCTCCACCGCCTCTTCGAGAGCGCGATGCGGACCGGGAAGCGCGTGAGAACCGAGACCGAGATCGCCGCGCACCCGCTTTCGATCGCGTCGATCGGAGTCGAGCTGGCCGACAAGGTCTTCGGCGACCTGGCGAGGAGGACGATACTCGTTCTCGGGGCGGGGGAGACCGGCGCGCTCTTCGCGCGGCACGCTCTCGAGGCCGGCGTCCGGGACCTCCGAATCGCCAACCGGTCGGTCGAGCGGGCGGAGGAGGTCGCGCGCGGGGTGGGTGGCCGGGTCCTGCCCCTCGACTCGGTGCCCGCGGAGCTGTCGAGCGCCGACGTCGTCGTCGGCACGACCGCCAGCCCGCGGCCGCTCGTCACGCGAAAAGACGTCGAGGCGGCGATGCGGCAGCGCCGCGGACGGCCGATGTTCTTTCTCGACCTCGCGATGCCGAGGGACATCGATCCGGAGGTGCGCGACGTCTACAACGTCTTCCTCTATGACCTCGACGGGCTGGAAGAAGTGGCGGCGGAGAACCGCCGCCGGCGGGTTCGCGAGGTGCCGCGCGCGGAGTCGATCCTCGAAGAGGAGCTCGGGCGCTTCCTCTCCTGGTTCGGCAACCTCTCGGTCGTTCCGACGCTGACGGATTTGAAACGCCGGCTCGAGGAGCTCCGCGACGGCGAGCTCGCTCGACTGCCCGCGGAGGAGCGCGAGCGGCTGCGCCCGCTCGCCGAGTCGATGGTCGCGAAGCTCCTGCACGAGCCGATGAGGAGGCTGAAGAGCGAAGAGGATCCCTCCCGGAAGCTGGAGCGCGTCGAGGCGATCCGGCACCTCTTCGACCTCGACCGGCGCCCGGACGGCGAGTAGCGGCGTTGTCCCGTCCTTCTGCGGTCTCATGAAGGTCCGCATCGGAGGGCGCGGGAGCCCGCTTTCCCGCGCCCAGCTCGACATCGTCGCGTCCCTCCTTCGTCCGGCAGCGGACGTCGAGATCGTCGCGATGACGACGACCGGCGACCGCCTCTCGCGGGGGGAGGCGGCGATGACCGGCAAGGACCTCTTCACGCGGGAGATCGACGAAGCTCTCCTCGACGGCGGGATCGATCTCGCGGTTCACAGCCTGAAGGATCTTCCCTCCCGGCTCCCCGACGGACTCGCGATCGTCGCGGTGCCGCTGCGCGAGGACCCGAGCGACGTCCTCGTCTCGCGGGGCGGCGTGACGCTCGGCGCGCTTTCCCGGGCCTCGCGGGTCGGCTCTTCGAGCCCGCGACGACGCGCGCAGCTTCTTGCCGCGCGCCCGGACCTCTTCGTGACGGAGGCGCGCGGCAACGTCGATACCCGCCTCTCCCGCCTCTCGGAGGGGCGGTGGGACGCGATCGTGCTCGCGCGGGCCGGCCTCGCGCGGCTCCGGCGTCTCGAGGAGGTGACCCAGGTCCTGCCCGCGTCCCTCATGCTCCCGGCCATCGGACAAGGGGCGCTCGCCGTCGTCGCGCGCGAAGAGGTGGGGGAGCTGCGCGAGCTCGCCCTGTCCCTCGACCACGCCCCTTCTCACCGGGAAGCCGAGGCCGAGAGGGCGCTTCTCGAGATGCTCGAGGCGGGGTGCCGCGCGCCCGTTGCGGGGCTCGCCCGGCACGTCGCAGGAAGACTTCGTTTGAGCGGGGCCGC
>DASRPJ010000452.1:0-7973 GCA_035646435.1 Thermoanaerobaculia bacterium
AGCGACCGCCCCCCGAAGGTCGAGGCCTCCGGGAACATGACGCTCGGGCGGGTGCGCGACTACGCGGTCGCCGGCGCCGACGAGATTTCCGTGGGAGCGCTGACGCACTCGGTCGTTGCCGCCGACATCTCGCTCGAAGTCGAGACCTCCCGGTGAACGAGAAGGCCGAGGTCCTCGTCCTCGGAACCGGGGTCGCGGGTTGCGCGGCGGCGCTCGCGGCGGCCCGGGAAGGCGCCGACGTCGTCCTCGTGACGCGAGCCCGGGAGCCGGCGGAGTCGAACACGTTCTACGCGCAGGGCGGGATCGTCGGACGGCCGCCCGGCGACTCCGCGGAGCTTCTCGCTTCGGACATCCGCCGCGCGGGGGACGGCCTCTGCGACCCGGACGCCGTGGACCTCCTCGCGCGCGAGGGGCCGGACCTCGTGAACGAGCTCCTGGTCGAGGAGCTCCAGGTCCCATTCGATCGCGAGGGCGACGGATTCCACTGGACGCTCGAGGGCGCGCACTCGGTCGCCCGCGTCCTCCACGTGAAAGACGAGACCGGCGCTCCGATCGAGCGGGCGCTCCTCGACGCGTGCCGGCGCGAGAAGAACGTCCGCTGGTTGACCGCGACGACGGCCGTCGACCTCCTGACGCTCTCGCACGACTCGGTCGATCCGACGGACCGATACGATTCGCCGACCGTCGTCGGAGCCCGCCTCCTCGACCGGCAGACCGGAGAGGTGAAGGCCCTCCTCGCGCGGGAGACGATCCTCGCGACCGGCGGACTCGGACAGGTGTATCTCCACACGACGAACCCGCAGGGAGCGCGCGGCGATGGCGTCGCGATGGCGCGCCGCGCCGGCGCGCGGCTGCTGAACCTCGAGTTCATCCAGTTCCACCCGACGGCGCTCGTGCACCCGAAGGGCCGGCTCCTCCTGACCGAGGCGCTGCGCGGCGAAGGGGCGCGGATCACGGACGCCGCCGGAAACCCCTTTCTGCGAGACGTGCACCCGGACGCGGAGCTCGCGCCGCGCGACGTCGTCGCGAGGGCGATCCACCAGCGGATGCTCGAGAGGGACGAGCCTTACGCGTTCCTCGACATCTCCCACAAGCCCGCCGAGTGGATCCGCGAACGGTTTCCGGGGCTCACGCGGCGCTGCCTCGAGCACGGGTTCGACCTGACCGCCGGCCCGATCCCCGTCGTCCCGGCGGCGCACTATTCGTGCGGCGGCGTGTCGGTCGACCGCGACGGAGCGACGACCCTCGCGCGCCTGCGCGCGGCGGGCGAGGTCTCGGCGACCGGCGTTCACGGAGCCAACCGCCTCGCCTCGACTTCCCTCCTGGAAGGGCTCCTCTGGGGCTGGAGATCGGGCGTCGCCTCAGCGCGCTCGGTTCGCTCCGGGACGCTCGCCCGGCCGATCGACGTCCGCCCGTGGGAGCCGGAGTTCGAGCCCGTGGATCCGGCGCTCATCGCCCAGGACTGGCTCGTCGTGCGACACACGATGTGGAACTACGTCGGGCTGCTGCGCTCGGAGAAGCGGCTCGACCGGGCGGAGCGGATCCTGGGCGAGCTGCGCGACGAGATCGAGAACTTCTACCGCCGCGGGACGATGTCCGACGAGCTCCTGGGCCTTCGCAACGGGATCCAGACCGCTCTCGCGATTCACCGCGCGGCGTCGGACAACCGCGTCTCGCAGGGGAGCCACTATCGCGAGAACGGCACGGAGACGGCGGCGCCGCGCCGGAAGAGAGCAACGCTGCTATAGTCGCCAGCTCTTCGCATGAGCCTTCTTTACCTTCACTTCGAGAGCGACGAGCGGGCCGGCCGGGTGACGAAGCTCGCCCGCAGCGGCGCGCACATCATCGTGTCCGAGCCCCGCTGGCCGGGGTTCTGGGAGCTCGCGAAGCGCGAGAAGCCGATCGCCGTCGCCGTCGACTTTTCGCACGCGCCCTCTCACGCCCTCGAGACCGCCGACTACATCGCCAAGGCGCGCGAGACGAAGGAGACGCCGCTCTTCCTCCTCCGGGTGCCGGAAGACCGCCTGGACGCGGTGCGCAAGAGACTCTCCCAGGCGGCGATCGTGACGGAAGGGGAGCTCTCGGAGCGCCTCGCCGTCATGGAGCGCGAAGCGCTCGCCCGCGCGCTCGAGAAGAAGGAAGCCGCCGCGGCCGCGCGCCGGACGGCCTCCGCCGCGAAGAAAGCGGCGAAGAAGCTCGCCGCCGGACCAACGAAGCCCCCTGCCCGCAGGGAACCGGCTCGCGCGGCCGCACCCGCAAAGAAGAAACCCGCTCCGCCCGCGAAGAAGGCTCCGGCGAAGAAGAGCGCGCCGAAGAAAAGCGCCGCCAAAAAGCCCAAGAAACCCGCCAAGCGAAGGTAAGCGAGGAGGCCCGATGGCCGGAGAGTTCAAGAAGGAAGATCTGCGCAAGTACGCCGCCGCCGGACGCGGGGAGTACGAGAAGGTCCTCGAGAAGATCGTCGAAATCCCGACGGTGTCCGTCGAGCCCGAGCGCAAGGCCGACGTGCGGCGCGGCGCGGAATACGCAGTATCACTTCTCGAATCGAGCGGCGCGAAGGCGCGGATATACGAAACGAAGGGTCACCCCATCGTCTTCGGGCGATTCCAGCGGCGCGCGAACCTCCCGACCGTGACCGTCTACAACCACCTGGACGTCCAGCCCGCGGAAGGGCCGGACTGGAAGACGCCTCCGTTCCAGTTCGTGAAGAAGGACGGGCGGTATTTCGGCCGGGGCACCACCGACGACAAGGGGCCCGCGATCACCGCGCTCTTCGGGGCCCGGTACGCCTGGGAGAACGACGTCCCCGTCAACATCAATTTCCTGTGGGAGCTCGAGGAAGAGATCGGCAGCCCGCACTTCGAGACCACGATCAAGGAGCACGCGAAGGACTTCGCGACGGGATCCGTCGTCGTCTCCGACACGGTCTGGGTCTCGCGGTCGCGCCCGGCGCAGCCCGCGGGCCTCCGCGGACTCCAGGGCTTTCGATTCACCCTCCAGACGGGCGAGACCGACCAGCACTCCGGCACCGCCGGCGGAGCCGCCCGCAATCCGGTGACCGAGATGTGCCAGCTGATCGGCGACTGCGTCGACGGCAAGACCGGGCGCGTCAAGATTCCCGGCTTCTACTCCGACGTCGTTCCGCCCTCGAAGCGCGAGATCGAGGACCTGAAAAACTCGGGCTTCACGACCCGCGACTTCAAGCGCGACCACTTGTTCCGGTCGCTCCGCGTCGACGACGCCCTCGAGATCATGAAGCGCGTGTGGATGATGCCTACGTTCGAAGTGCATGGGATCGCCGGTGGCTATCAGGGACCGGGCGTCAAGACGATCATCCCACCGAAGGCTACGGCGATCGTCTCCTGCCGTCTCGTCCCGGAGATGGACCCCAGGAAGATCGTGCGGCTCGTCACCGACTTCGTGAAGGAGCGGAACCCGGACGTGAAGGTGTCGGCGGAGCACACCCTCCCGGCCTACAAGGGGAAGACGACGGGGCCCTACGCCGACGCGATTCGCGCCTCGATGAAGTTCGCGTTCGGCAAGGAGCCCGTCTTCGTGCGGGAGGGGGGCTCGATCGGAGCGGTCCTCTCCATGGAGAAGGTGTTCAAGGCGCCGGTTTTCTTCCTCGGGCTTTCGCTCCCCGAGCACGGGTACCACGCGCCGAACGAGAACTTCGACTGGGGCCAGGCGGAAGGCGGAATGGCGGCGTTCGCCGACTACTTCCGCCGGATCGGAGACCTGGAGCCGGGAGCCGCGAAGAGGTAGCCGGCTACTCCGGGCTGAACCCGAGCAGCTTCCGGAAGAACCCGCGGCGCTGCCCCTCCTGCTTCATCAGGAGCTGTTCGAGCTCGCCGCGGTCGAAGAAGATGCCCTCGCACGAGGAGCACTTCTCGATCTCGATGTCGGCGATCTTCTCGACCGCCATGTCGCTGCCGCACTTCGGGCACTTGCGCCAGTGCGCCGTGCGCCGCGACTCGGCCTCGGCGGTCTTCTGCGCCCGCTCCGCTTCCTCGCGCCGCTTGCGCGCGGCTTCGATGAGCTTCTCCTCGTTCTGCCGGAACCAGTCGTTCTCGCGCCCCTTGCGGAGGTCTTCGGTGTCGAAAGCCATGGCGGGATTCTATCGGCAGCCGGGCGGCTTTACCGCAGCAGGTCTTCCAGCGCGACCGAAGCCTCGGTCTTCTCGTCCCGGTATTTGACGATCACGGGGGTCTGAAGGGAAAGGCCCCACTCGGCGCCCCGGCCCTCGCGGACCGCGCGCGAGCCCGGAACGACGACGGCCCCCGCGGGGATATCGAGCGGAGTTCCCGGCCGCTTGCGGTACTCCTCGCCCCGCACGACGTCGTACACCGGCGTTCCCCCCGTCAGGATCACCCCGGCCGCGAGCACCGCGCGCTCCCGCACGATCGTGCCCTCGTAGATGCCGCAGTTGCCTCCGACGAGAACTTCGTCCTCGATGACGACCGGCAGCTCGCCGACCGGCTCGAGGACGCCGCCGATCTGCGCCCCTGCCGAGACGTGAACGCGCTTTCCGATCTGGGCGCACGAGCCGATGAGGACGTGGGAGTCGATCATCGTTTCCTCCCCCACGAAGGCGCCGACGTTGACGTAGGACGGCGGCATGATGGTGACCCCGCGCCCTACGTGGCACCCGTCCCGGACGGCGGTGCCGCCCGGCACGATCCGGACTCCGGAGCGAACCGTCAGCTCCTGGACCGGGAACGTGTCCTTGTCGAAGAAGGGAAACCCGGCGCCGGAGGAGACCTCGCGGGTGACCCCGACGCGAAATCCGAGAAGGATCCCTTTCTTGACCCAGGGGCGCGGCACCCAGTCGTCGCCCTCTTTTTCCGCCGCGCGGATGGATCCGTCGTTTAGGCCGGCCTTGAGATCCTCGACGAGCTGCCGGAGGGCATCGGGGGCCTCGCCGTCCGGATCGGCGAAGGCTTCCTCGATCGCCCGGGCGAGCTCCGCCGGCTGGCGCGGCATTCCGGATCGCGCGCGCCGTCAGCGCGCGGCGACGGCCTTCTTCGGGAGGAGCTTCAAGCCGCCGAGCAGCTTCTCGATGCGGCGGCGCATGTCGTCCCGGACGGCGACGAGCGGCAGCCGGACGGTGTCTCCACACCGGCCCATCGCCGCGAGCGCGCACTTTGCCGGGCCGGGGCTCGAGTCCCAGAAATTCATCTCCATGAGCGGGAGGTACTTCCGCTGGAGCTTGCGCGCGTCGTCGGCGCGCCCCTCGAGCGCCGCCGCGACGAGAGCGGTCATCTCGCGCGGGATCTCGTTCGACGCGACCGAAATGAGGCCTCGCCCTCCGAGCGCGATGAGCGCGAGCGCGGTCGAGTCCTCTCCGGAGAAGACGACGAAGTCCTCCGGCAACGCCGCCATGAGCTTCGCGATCTTTCCGAAGTTGGGTGAAGCCTCCTTCAGGCCGACGACGTGCGGGATCTCGGCGATGCGCAGGATCGTGTCCACGTCCATGTCCGTGCCCGTTCGCGTCGGCACGTTGTAGACGATCATCGGCACGTCCGCGGCTTCGGCGATCGCCGAGAAGTGCCGCACGAGACCGTCCGGCGACGGCCGGTTGTACATGGGCGACACCGAGAGAATGCCGTCCGCCCCCGCGTCCACGGCGTCCCTCGCCCAGAAGACGGCTTTCGCGGTGTGGTTCCCCCCCGCGCCCGCGATCACGGGCACGCGCCCGGCGGTCGCCTTCACGACGGCCGCCGTGACCCCCTTGCGCTCCTCGCCCGAGAGCGTGGCCGACTCTCCGGTCGTGCCGCACGGCACGAGAAAGTCGATGCCCTGCTCGATCTGCCACTCGACGAGCTTCGCGAGCGCGCGGAAGTCGATCCTCCCCTTTTCGTCGAACGGCGTGACGAGAGCCGTACCGCAGCCTTTCCAATCGACGCGCACCTTTCAGCCTCCAGTCCTTCTCTACGAAGAGGGGTCAGGTTGAAGCTGGCAACATTCTGGGAGGGGTCAGGGTGTACCTCGCACAGTTACCATTCTGGGAGGGGTCAGGATAAATCCTGACCCCGCTCTCTCTCGGCTGTTGCGCTTTCCCGCAACAGGTCCCCGAACTCGAACACACCCTTCCGTCCCGCGACGCGCTCGGCCGCCCACACCGCTCCGCGCGCGAACCCCGCGCGGCCGCGCGCGCGGTGGACGAGCTCCACTTCGTCCTCCGGAGACTCGAAAACGAGGCGGTGGAGCCCCGGGACGGTCCCGGCCCGCACGCTCGCGACGGCCGGAGCGACGCCCGCCTCCGCCTCGACGACCGCGGCGATCTTCCGAGCGGTCCCGGAAGGCGCGTCGCGCTTTTCGGCGTGGTGCTCCTCGACGAGGAATGCGGCATAGCCCGCGGCGGGGTACAGGGATGCCGCGACCCGGGCCAGTTCGAGGAAGTGGCGCACCCCGACCGAGAAGTTCGCCGCGTGCACGAGCGCTCCGCCGCCCACGCGGAACGCCTCCGTCACCTGCGGCAGATCGCGGTCCCACCCGGTCGTTCCGCACACGACCGTGGCCCCCGACCGCCCGAGCCCGAGCAGGTTGCCGGAAGCCGAGGCGGGGTTCGTGAACTCGAACACGACGTCGGCGCCGGAGAGGCGCTCGGGCGTCAAGCCCGACCCTCCCGCGTTCGCTTTCGAGTCCAGCTTCCAGACGACGTCGTGGCCGCGGCGCGCGGCGACGGCTTCGATCTCACAGCCCATCTTTCCCGCTCCGACGATGCCGAAGCGCATTACGGGAAGTTATCACTCGTATCGGCGGCTCGACGCCGCCGTAGAGAGCAAGCACTCGTATCGGCGGCTCGACGCCGCCGGTAGAGAGCAAGCGGCCGCTTCCCTCGATCCCATGGCGATCGCGCACCGCCGTTCCGTATTGCAGAGAGAGGAGAGGTCCAACTACTCGAAAAACTCCTGGTGCAGCCGACGAACGACCTCCTCGACGTCACGCTCCTCCACCACGAAGGACACGTTCCGGCGCGACGCGCCCTGGGAGATCATGAGGACGTTCACGTCGCCGATGGTCCGGAAGATCCGGGCGGCGATGCCCGGCGTGAACTTGATGTCCTGCCCGACGAGGCACACGATCGCGCGATCGCGGCCGACCTCGACCTGGGCGAGCCGTTCGAGATCGCGCCGGATCTCCGGCAGGCGCGCCAGGTCGTCGAGCGTCACCGACACCGAGATCTCGGACGTGGTGACCATGTCCACCGCGGTCTCCCACCGAGCGAAAACGTCGAACAAGGTGCGCAGGAACCCCGCCGCCATCAGCATGCGGCTCGTGACGACGTCGACCGTGGCGATCCCCTTTTTGAACGCGATCGACCGCACGCGGTCGCCGCCGGAGCCGGCGGACGCCCGGATCTCGGTGCCCGGAAAGTCGGGGCGCTTCGCGTTCTTCACGCGCACCGGGATCCCCTTTTCGATCGCCGGCGCCAGCGTCAACGGGTGGAGGACGCGGGCCCCGAAGTAGGCGAGCTCGGAGGCCTCCTCGAAGGAAATCGCCCCGATCGGCCGCGCGGCGGGAACGACACGCGGGTCGGCGGTCATCATGCCGTCCACGTCCGTCCAGATTTCGACGGCCTCGACTTCGAGCGCGGCGCCGAGGAGAGCGGCGGTGTAGTCCGAGCCGCCCCGTCCGAGCGTCGTCGTCGCCCCGGCGTGACTCGAGCCGATGTATCCCTCGAGGACGGGGACCTCCCCCCGCCCGCAGATCGGAACGAGGCGTTCCCGCGCGCGCCGCTCGGTCTCTTCCAGGTCGGGCTGGGCGCGGCCGAAGCGGTCGTCCGTGACGACCACTCCCCGCGAATCGACTGCCACCGCCGGAATCGACCGCGCGACGAGCGCGCGGGCAACGACGGCCGCGGACGTCATCTCGCCGTGCGCGAGGAAGTGGTCGCGGCCCGCCGCCGGCACGGACCGCAGCACCGCGACGGCCTTCGCCATCCGGACGAGCTCGGAGAAGAGAGGCGCGAT
>DASRPJ010000453.1:0-7066 GCA_035646435.1 Thermoanaerobaculia bacterium
CAGGACGACGACGCTGAACGGCACGGTCATTCCCTCGATCGGCGCCGGCGAGCCGGAGTAGTAGTCGGGCAACGGCAGGTTCGTCACGAAGAGATACCTCTGCGCCTCCCACGTCGGCGCGACGCGCGGCAGGATCGTCCCCGCGATGAGCGCAGCGAGCATCGTCCCCATGGCCGCCGCCGTAGAGCGCAGGACGACCGAGGTCAGGAACGCGATGGCTCCGACGGCGAGCGTCGCGAACCACGCGAGTCCGAACGCGAGAAGGGTGTCCTTCCACAGCGTGAGGGTGCGAACCGCCGCCGGATCGAACGTGTCGCCGGCGAGGCGGAAACCGGCGAGCACGGGCGCGCCCCATCCGCGATAGCCGAACGCCAGACCTCCGAAGAGGTACGCCACGACCCCTCCGAGCGCCACGGTCAGGGTGATGGCGACGGCGAGAGCGGCGAACTTGGAAGATAGGACGCGCGCGCGCCCGACCGGACGTGTCAGCAGGAGCTTGATCGTGCCCTGGGCGAACTCGGAGGACACGATGTCCGCGGCGAAGAGGATCGCGAGCAGCGGAAACAGGAGGTAGCTCGACGCGCTCGCGAACCCGCGCGCGAAGAGCGGCCCGGAGATCGCCTCGGGATCGATGTTGCGGTCGAGGTGGTACTGCACGCGCGCGATCTCGTACCGGACCCAGCGCAGCTGCGTCTGGGGGAGACGGCGCGAGCGCTCCCAGTTCTGCATCCGGGCGACACGCTCCTGGGATTCGATCCGCCAGTCGCGCCGGGGACGCCGGTCGCGCGCCTGCGTCTGCGCAAAGACGATGAGTCCGTTCAACGCGATGAGGATGAGGAGGGCGACGCGAAACCGGCGGCGCTTCAGGAGCTTCAGGACTTCGTTTTCGACGAGTGGCGCGAACTTCATACGGTCTCCCCGCTGGTGACCTCGAGAAAGATCTCCTCCAGCGTCGAAGCCTGCCGCTCGACGCCGAAAACGCGGACGCCGGCCGCGACGAGCGCCGCGACCGCGTCGGGGACCCGGTCACGCGGAACGGGGCACGACACCGCCTCCTCGCCGTCCACGCGCGGCTCCCCGCTCCGCGCGAACTCCCGGAGGATCCCGGCGGCGCGCTCGGCCGGCGCCGCGCGAAAAAGGAGCCGCTCCGCGCCGCCCCGCTCGAGCAGCTCCCGGACCGGCCCCATCGCGAGCGTGCGCCCGCGGTGGATGATCGCGACCCGATCGCACGTGAGCTCGACCTCCGACAGCAGGTGGCTCGACACGAAGATGGCGATGCCCCGGTCGCTCGCGAGGTGGCGGATGAGCTGCCGGATCTCGCGGATCCCCGCGGGGTCGAGGCCGTTCGCCGGCTCGTCCAGGATGAGGAGCGCGGGGGCTCCGAGAAGGGCCTGGGCGACGCCGAGCCGCTGGCGCATGCCGAGCGAATAGGTCGAGACGCGGTCGTCGAGACGCCCGTCCAGGGCGACGAGCGACGCGAGCTCGGGAATCCGCCTTTCGGCGCCGTCCGGCAGCATCCGCGCGAAGTGGAGGAGGTTCTCCCGGCCCGTGAGGTAGGGATAGAGGTCCGTCGACTCGACGATGCACCCCACGTGCGACATCGCCTTCGTGAAGTCCCGCGAAACGTCGAACCCGCCGATCCGCACGCGTCCGCGGTCCGGCCGCGCGAGGCCGACGAGCATTCGGATCGTCGTCGTCTTGCCGGCGCCGTTCGGGCCGAGGAACCCGAAGACTTCTCCGGCCGCCAGCTCGAAAGAGACGTCGGAGACGACCTCGCGGCGCCCGAACCGCTTCGTGAGCGTTTCGGCAGAGAGAACGATCGAAGCCACGGGCCGTATTATCGCGGCATGCCGCGCGTCTCCTCGCGTCTCTTGTTGTGGTACCTGCCGGCTTTCCTCGCCGTCATCGCCGGCGGGCTCCTCGCCGTCGGATTCGCGCTCGCGCTCCGAGGGGCGACGGGCGATCCTCTCGGGGAGCCTCCGCCTGCCCCGGCCGGCGCGGCCCCGGCCAAGGCGCCCGGAAAACGCCTCCTGCTCGTCCTCGGCGACTCTCTCTCGCACGGAACGGGCGACCCGTCGGGGCGCGGTTACGCGACCGACGTCGTCGAAGCGCTGCGCCGGAAGGGGCCGGTCGAATCGGTGAGCCTCGCCGTTGCGGGCGTGGAGTCCTCCGACGTCCTCGCCTTGGTCGAGAGCGCCAACGTGAAATCGCTGGCGGCGTCGGCCGATCTCATCCTCCTCTCGGTGGGAGGCAACGACCTCTCTCACTCCTTCGGCCGCGCGGGCGCGCCCACGGAAGCCTTGACCGCCGTGACGGCGAGCCGGGCGCAGTTCGCCCGGAACCTCCGAGGGATCCTGGAGACGCTTCGCGAAGCGAACCGTTCCGCGCCCATCCGCGTCCTCGGTCTCTACCAGCCCTTTTCGGACGAGGGGCGGGAGGCGCGCATCGGCGCTTCGATGATCCTGTCCTGGAACTCGGTCGCCGGGGAGACGGCCTTGGGCTTCGCCGGCGTTTCCACGGTGCCGGTCTTTGACCTCTTTGAGGGCCGCGCCGACCGGCTCGCCTCCGACCGGTTCCATCCAAACCGCGCGGGCTATCGCGCGATCGCGGACCGCGTGATCCAGTCCCTTCCCGCGGGACTCTGAAAACCGGAAAACAAAAAAGGCCGCCTCGGGAATCGAGACGGCCTTGCCGGGAAGGAGGAGTACCCGGCGGACTCAGATCGAAAACTCAGTCGTCGTCGTGGTCACACGATTCCGTGTGGACGTGGCGGCGCGCACCCGGTCCATAGCTCCGGTCCCAGTACTCCCGATTGAAGTCGTAGTACGGGTCTTCGCCATAGACATGGTGGTCGTCGCGATAGCGCCGGTCGTCGCGATAGCGCCGGCCGGTCGGATAGCGGTCGTACCGGTCATATCGGTCATATCGGTCGTAACCGCGCCCATAACCCTCCTCGACGACGAGAACGGGCTGCTGAACCACGACCCAGCGCGTGCGGACGCGCCGGACCGGAACCCAGTGCGAGTGATGCGCCCGGTGCGCCCGACAGGCGAACGCGGGGCTCGCAAACCCGTACCCGAGACGCGGGCGCCGGATCACGCGGTATCCGTAGGGCACGTAAGAGCCGACCGGATAGCGGGAGTGCCCGTAGTAGTAGCGATCCCGTCCGTAGCGGTCGCCGACGCTGACGGCGATGTCGCCGTGAGGAAGCCGGAACCTCCCTTCGACTCTCACCTGCGCCTCTCCCGCGGACGGAACCAGAAACAGAGCCGCCGCCGCCAGGGCGGCGCCAACCGTTGCGTTTCGAATCGTGTTCTTCATCGTGACCTCCAGAGCCGCGTCCTCCACGCGGACGTCCGCCTGTGAGCGCAACCCGGGTGCCACGTCGAGGTCTCTGGGATAAAAGGACTTACGGGCTCGACCGGGGAGGCGGATGTCCGCTCGGAAGGTCAAAAAGCACCGGAAGGGAACAGTCGAGTCCCGGTCCCGACCGGGGGACGCCCGCTAGAACCTTCGAAACTTGCCGACGGCCTTGCCGAGGCCGAAGAGAACGGACGCCACGGAGGAGAGCCTCCCGAGCTTCGCGGCGAGCGAGCGCTTCCCGAAGAGCTTGTTGCCGACGGTCCATGCGGCGGCCAGGCCGCCCGCGACGATCCCCGCGGTCTTCCAGTGCCTGCGCCGTTCCGCGAGCTCCTGCCGGAGTCGCTGCACGTCGCGTGCGAGCACGTCCCGCTCGAACTCGCCGCGGCGGCGAAGCCCCTCGATTCGGTCGGCGCGGCGCTCCTCGACCGCGCGAGGCGCTGGGTCGCTCATTCCGATCCCGCCCGGAAACGCTCTTCCAAGCCTGCAGTTTCCATTTCGTCTACCTCCTCGACTTCCTCTTCGTCAAGGTCTTCCTCATCCCCGGGTCGGATGCTCGCCCGCTCCGCCGCAATCGCGTCCGCGCTCCCCGGACCTTCGTCGGGCTCCGGCGCCTCTTCGCTCACCGCGTCGAGGTCGCGCCGGATCTCGTCCCGCGTCACGGGGAAGTCGAAGGGACGCACCCGCGAGAAGGACCTCCACCCGAGGTAACCCGCCCCGCCCGCGATCAGAAGGTAGAGCGCGAAGGCGGCGGTGATCCCGGCGACGGGTCCGCCGAAGAGGCTGGCGAAGAGCGCCGCCACGAGCGCGGTCAGCAGGAGAAGAGCGAGAACTCCGAACACGGCCGCGATCGAGAGGCCGACCGCCGCCTTTCCGAAGAGCGAGCCCTTCTCGGCGAGCTCCTCCTTGAAGATCGCCGCGCGCGTCGCGAGGAGGGCGCGGCCGGCGCGCGTGGCCGACGCGAGGCGCTCCTTCCATCCCGGCTCGGGCACCGCCTCGAGCGGCTCGATCGGATCGACCTCCACCTCGCGTCCGCTCAAGCGAAGTCGACCTCGCGCGAACGGCTCGGCTCGATCGGCGCGATCCGGATCCCGGCGTCTCGAAAGAGCTCGTGAATCCGCTTCGCGATCTCGACGGCGCCGGGCGTGTCGCCGTGAAGGCAGATCGTGTCCGCGCGAACGGGAACGCGAGTGTCGTCGTGGGCGATCGCGACGCCGTCGCGGGCGAGCCCGACCGCCTGCTCGGCCGCGGCGTCCGGATCGAGAAGGAGAGCGCCGGGCTCCCCCCGCGGCACGAGCGTTCCGTCCGGCCGGTATCGGCGGTCCGCGAACGCTTCCTCCGCCACCGCGAGGCCGGCGTCTTCTCCGGCGCCGATCAGGAGCGAGCCCGCCGCGCCGACGAGCACGAGGTCGCTGCCGACCCGCCGCACGCCTTCGGCGATCGCCCGGGCCACGTCGGGAAACTCCCCGGCGCTGTGGTAGAGCGCGCCGTGGGGTTTCACGTGAGTGAGGCGGCCGCCGCGCGAGCGAACGAACCCCGCGAGCGCGCCGACCTGGAAGACGATCAGGTTCTCGATCTCGTCGGCGGACATTTCCACGAACGCGCGGCCGAAGTTCGCACGATCGGGATAGCCCGGATGCGCTCCGACCCGGACTCCGCGCGAGAGCGCGGCGAGCACCGTCTGGTCCATCGTCGTGGGATCGCCCGCGTGGATGCCGCAGGCGACGTTGGCCGACGTCACGTAGGGCAGGAGCAGGGCGTCGTCCATCCCCTCGCCCACGTCGGCGTTCAGGTCCACGCTCAAAGCCCCGCCATGTTACCGCCGGGAAAGTTCCGCGTGAGGTCGGTCCTACGGCCGGCGAAGCTCTTCCATTGCCTCGGCGAGCGCGATCGGACGGAATCGGACGATCGTGCCGGGAGGCGACTGCGCGAGGAGCGGCCAATCGCGGGCGATCACCGTGGCGAACTTCGCGTATCCACCCGTCACCGGCCGGTCCGGCCCGAGGACGATCGGGAGACCGTCGCCCGGAACCTGGATCGACCCCAGGGCCGTCCCTTCGGGCGCGACGTCCGGAGCGCGCCGCAGGTCGAGGGCGGGTCCCTCGAGCCGGATGCCCCGGCGGTCGCTCTCCGGCGAGACCCGGTAGGCCGCCGAGAAGAACCGGTCCGCCGACGCCTCGTCGAGGACGTCCGCCTGCGGCCCGGCGACGACGCGCAGGGTGACGCCGTCGTCCGCCGGCATCCGGCTCGGCGTCGACGCCGAGGTCACCGGCGACGGGACGCGCCGCGACCGGACGATCCGGTCGCCCTTCGCGAGACGCCGCGTCGGTTCGGCCGGGAGGCGTTCGGCGAGGCCGCCCGCGACGCAGAGATAGGCGCGGGCGCCGAGCCGGGGGGCGCCGAAGGTGATCCGGTCGCCCCTCCGCGCCGGAAAGGCCCTCCCGAGCGGCGCCGTCTCTCCGTTCCACGCCGCGTCGAGGTCCGCGCCGGCGATCGCGAGCATCGAATCCGCTCGGAGGAGAAGCTCCGGCCCGGAGAGCGTCACCTCGAGAGCGGCCGCGCCCGGGTCGTTTCCGACGCAGGCGTTTCCCTCCGCGAGCGAGTCGACGTCCATCGCGCCGCCGGCCGGAACACCGCTCCGCCCGAGACCGAAGCGCGGCGCCCCCTGGACCGACGTGAAGGCGCCGGGCAGGACGATCTCGAAGAGCGTTTCTTCGTCGTCGCTTGAGGGGCCACGCGGCTCGCCGGCGCGCCGCTCGGCGAGCCGCCGGAGCAGCTCCTCTTCCCCGATCGGCTCGAAGGAGACGCGGTCGCCCGGCGCAAGGAGCGCCGGCGGCTCGGCCGCGGGATCGAAGAGCGACACGGAAGTGCGACCGATGAGCCGCCAGCCTCCCGGCGTCTCCGAGGGGTAGATCGCCGAGTACTCCCCGGCGATCCCGACGCTGCCGGGCAGGACGCGCGGCCGCGGCCGATCGAGGCGGGGAACGGCGAGCTCGCGAGGGAGCCCGGTCAGGTAGGGGAAGCCGGGCGAGAACCCGATGAACGCGACGCGGTATTCGGCGCCGGCGTGCCGGCGGCAGAGGTCGGCCGGGTCGAGCCTGAGCTCGCGCGCGGCCGCGAGGAGATCGGGACCGCCTTCACCACCGTACGCGACCGGTATGCGCAGCAGCCGGCTCGCGGAGGACGACGGTTGCCTCTCAGCCGCGAGACGCGTGACGAGCCGAGCGATCCCCGCCGCATCCCGCGCCGCCGGATCGAACAGCACGAAGAGCGTGCGGGCGCCCGGAATGGCATCGAGAACGCCGCGGAGTCGTCGCTTCGCGAGGCTTTCCGCGAGCGACACCGCCGTGCGGTTCGCGTCGCCGTCGGATCGACCCGGAAATCCGAAGAGAAGTGAGTTTTCGGAAACGGGGGTCACGTCTCCACTTGCCGCTCCGCTTCGCGAAGACGGCAAAGCCGGCGGAGGCGACTTCGTCACCCGGCGATCAACGCGGACCCGACGGCCCCGGGCGCCGGCTCCACCACCAGTAGACCGGGACGCCCGTCGCGACGAGCGCATAGCCCGGCCACGTCGTGCGCGGGTTGGCGGCCAGCAGGACGACGATGAGAACGATCCCCGCTGCCGCGTACACGAGGGGCAGGACGGGATACGCGGGAGCTCGAAAGGGACGAGGCAGGTCGGGCCGCTTCACCCTCAGCACGATCA
>DASRPJ010000454.1:0-2834 GCA_035646435.1 Thermoanaerobaculia bacterium
GACGGTGCGTGGTGGGTGCAGCTCGCGCCGGTCGGAGAGCCGACGCTCGGACCGACGGCGTTCATGCACCGGGCGTCGTCCGGCGAGAACCCGACGGCACCGCTCGGCCATCACTGGCAGGACTCCACCCACATCACGTTCAACGTCGTCACGGCCGGTTTCGGCTGGAGAGCCGTCTCGCTCGAGGGGTCGGCGTTCCACGGGCGGGAGCCGGACGAGGACCGCTTGGACATCGAGGGAGGACAGGTCGACTCGGCCGCGGGCAGGCTCCGGCTCTCGTTGCCCGGCGGATGGTCGGCGCAGGTCTCCCACGGATTCCTGAAGGAGCCCGAAGCTCTCGAGGAGGGGAGCGCGCACCGCACCACCGCGTCCCTGCACTACGGGGCCGAGGGCGACCGCCCGTTCGCCGCCTCGCTGCTCTGGGGACGAAACCGCGAAGAGCACGGCGTCAGCGACTCCTGGCTCGCGGAGGGGGCGTGGCAGGCGTCTCGGGCGGACCACGCGTACGCCCGGATCGAGTGGGCCGAGAAGGATCGGCACCTCCTCCAGTTCAAGGGCGGGGAGGACCACCACGAGGAGGAGACTCCCGAGATCGCGCGGATCGGCGCCCTGACCGTCGGATACCTCCGCGACCTCGTCGTCCGGCCCGCTCTCCGCGTGGGGATCGGCGCCGACCTGACGGCCTACGCCTTTCCGTCGGGACTCGAGCCGGTCTACGGCGACTTCCCGCTCTCCTGGCACGCCTTCGTGCGCGTGCGCTGGGGCCGGCCGCACGGCGCGCATGGCGGGTCCGCGCACTCGGGACACGTCCCGTGACGGACCCGGCCGCAAAAAAAACGGGGGCCTTTCGGCCCCCGACGTGATGAAGACTGGGTGTGGATTGGTCAGGCGATGACGAGAGACCGCATCCGGTTCAGGATCTCGACGACGGCATCCCACTCGATGGAGAGCTCGCGCGAGATGTTCGCCCGACGCAGGTCGTCGTAGGCGTCCTGAGCGTCCTCGAGCAGCTCGTTCACCTCGGACCGGAGCTGCGACCGGGTCAGCCGGTTTTGATCGACGACGGTGCGGAACTCGCGGGCCTGCTCGCTGAACTCACGGATGTCCGCGTAGTCGTTGTAACGGCCGTACCCCGCCCCTCCGTTGGCCAGCTGGCTCGCACGCGCGGCCCTTTGATCGAGCTCGTAGGCGAGCTGCCGAAGGTCGGTCGAAGCGTAGACGTCGTTGTCGTACACGCCACGGTCCCGGTCGTAGACGTCCCGATCCCGGTCGTACACCGACGTGTCCCGGTCGTCATAGGTTCCCGGGTACCGGTTGGGGTTGTTCCGGTTGCGGACGTTCCGTCCGCCGTACAGGTACTCGTCGCTCAGGTTGTCGAGCAGGTCGACCACCTGGGCCCACTCCTGTCGGGTCCGGGCGTCCGCGTAGCGGGCACGGTTGATGCGAGTCTGAACGTTTCGGGCGTCGCGAAGGAGGCTCTGGACTTGCTCGTCCACGTTCCACGCGCGCGTGCGGTACGTTTCCATCCGCGCGCGGAACTCTCTCGCCCGCCGGGCAAACTGGCTGATCGAGTTCAGGAACTTGGTGTCCCGCCGGACTCCGCGGTAGCCGGCCTGATCGGCCTGGGCCTGGCGGTTGGCGTCGGCGGCGAGCTCGTCGAGTTGGCGCGCGAACTGGCGCATCCGCTGGTAACCGGCGTTCGTGACGCGGTCCTGGCGGGTCCGCCGCTGCGCTTCCGCCGCCGGAGCGAAGGTCAGAAACGCGAAAAGCGCGGCGGTCGAAAACAGAATGCCGCGGTAGCGGCTGTTACGGATCGTGGTCATTGGTCAATACCTCCGAGCCTTCCAGACAGCAAGCACAGGGCCAATTACTAAGTCATTGATGTGACTTAGAAATGCCCCCGACGGACCGCGGGGAATGTCTCCTGGCGAGGACGTTTTTGTCAGAGGGCTTGCGCGGATCGGATGACGTCTCCGACGGATACCCCGCCGCGGAAGTTTCCGAGGAGCGTCAAACCGGGAAGCGCGCGCTCGGCTCGCGCCAGCCGGGCGAGCCGCTCACCGTGCTCGAAGTCGTACTGAGGAAGCGCGCGCGGATAGCGCGTCACTCGGATCGGCTCGAGGGCCGTGCGCGTGTCGAGCGCCGCGTCGAGGTCGCGGCCTGCCGCCGCGAGGAGCTCGGCGTCCGAGAGGTCGATCGCGGCCGGATCGCGAGCGCCCCCGAGAAAGACCGTGAGGAGCGAAGACCCTTCGGGGGCTCGGCCGGGGAAGAGGTTCGAGGACCAGACGGCGCCCAGTATTCGGCGCCCGGGCTGGGGTACGACGAGATGTCCGAAGCCACGGCGCGGTATCGGACCGCGCAGACCGACGTGGAGAACGACGAGCGGCGGATGGGGGATCGTCCCGAGCGCGGCCGTCGCTTCGGAGTCGAGGTCCTTCAGAAGCCGAGCGGCATCACCCGCCGGCGTCGCGAGGCACACGGCGTCCGCCTCCACCTCTTCCCCCGCGGCCCCGAGCAGCCACCGGTTTCCGCGACGCCGGAACGATTCGACAGGCGTCCGGAACCGGACGCGCGGGCCAAGCTCGTCGGCGAGCCGGCGTGGGAGCGCCTCGAGCCCCGACACGAACGAAAGAAGCCCGCGACGGGATTCGTTCGCGCGCGCGCGGCGGGAGATCGTTGCGACCCCACCCCGGATCACGCTTCCGGATTCCGCCTCCGCGCGCACGAGCTCCGGGAACGAGTGAACAACCGAAAGCGCGTCGGCGCGCCCGGCCCAGATGCCCGACACGAACGGCTCGACGAGCCGGTCGGCGACCTCGGGCCCGAACCGGCGC
>DASRPJ010000455.1:0-3105 GCA_035646435.1 Thermoanaerobaculia bacterium
TGGGCGGTCCCCTATTTCTTTCTTTCCTCCATCTCGTCGAGGGTCTTCGGCCAGTCCTTCCGGAGGAGCTGCGACAGAGCGCGATCGGCGAGGAGCTTCCCGCCGGTCTGGCACGTGGGGCAGTAATTCGACTCGTTCTCGGCGTAAACGATCCGCTGTACCTCCGTCCCGCACACGGGACACGGTTTGCCGAATCGCCCGTGGACCGCCATGCCCTCGCGGAACGCCGTGACCTTCTCGGGAAAGGCCCTCCGGGCCGCGGCCGTGAGCCGCTCGGTCCACTCGCCGAGGACCGCCCGCGTCGCGCCGTCCAGGCGCGAGATCTCCTCCTCCGAGAGTCGAGACGTGAGCCTTGCCGGGGAGAGCCTCGCGCGGTGCAGGATCTCGTCGGAGTACGCGTTGCCGATGCCGGAGAAGAGCCGCGGGTCGGTCAGCGCGCGCTTCACGGTGTGGTTCTCGCGCGTGAGAGCCGAGCGAAACGCCGCCGGGTCGGCCTCCTCTACCTCGAGCCCTCCGCGCGAGTGCTCCGCGACGCCCTCTCTCCCCTCTACGACGTGGAGGCCGGCGCGTTTTTTGGAGCCGGCCTCCGTCAGCAGGAGGACGCCGCCCGGAAAGTCGAAGGCGGCGAGCGACGCTCGACCCGCGACCCGTGTGCCGGGACCCCTCCAGTGGAGGCGCCCGGCGACCATCAGGTGGAGCACGAGAAAGAGGTCGCCGTCCAGCTCGAAGACGATCCGCTTGCCGAGGCGCGAGATCGCCCGAACCGTCTTCCCCTCGACCGCGGCGATCGGCGGGTCGAAGGTCCGCAGGAGGAAAGGGCTCGCGATCCGCACGGACAGAAGCGGCTTCCCGACGACGCGGGGCTCGAGCGCGACCAGGTAGGCGGCGACGTCCGGCAGCTCCGGCACGCGGGGAGCCTAGCTCGACTCCGGCGGGTCGAAATCGCGAAACCGCCCGGAGAGGGGTACCGTAGTTGGGTGGAACGAACATGTCCGTGACCGGCCGCTACATGCACTGGCTGCACACCCGCTGGCCCGCGGGCACGGTCGAAAAGCTCCCCGAGATCCACGAGGACGGGACGACGGCGGTCCCCGGCGTCCGAATCGTCGGCGACCTGACGGGCGTTCCGCTCCTCAAGTTCTCTTCCGACTCCGGCGCGAAAGCCGTGAAGGCGATCCTCCGCGAGCCGGGCTTCGCCGCCGGGCGCGATCCCGCCGGCGAGACCCTCGACGTCGCGATCGTCGGCGGTGGCGTGTCGGGGATCGCGGCGGCGATCGAGGCGAAGAAGGCCGGTCTCACCTTTCGCGTATTCGAGGCGAGCGAGCCGTTCTCGACGGTCGCGAACTTCCCGAAGGGCAAGCCGATCTTCACGTACCCGACCGGAATGACGCCCGAGGGCGACCTCCAGTTCCGCTCGGAGGTCCATCCCAAGGAGCAGCTCCTCGAAGACCTGGAGACAAGGCGGCGCGCGGCCGGCGTCGCGGTCACGCTCGCGCGGATCGAGCGGATCGAGCGCCGGGGGAGCGAGCTCCTCCTCCATGCGGGCGGCGAGAAAACGGTCTACCGCGCCCGGCGCGCGATCGTGGCGATCGGAAGGAGCGGGAACCACCGGCGGCTCGGGGTGCCGGGCGAGGACTCGGACAAGGTCTACAACCGCCTCTACGACCCGAAGGACTTCGCTCAGAAGCAGGCGCTCGTCGTTGGGGGAGGCGACTCCGCGCTCGAGACCGCGATCGCGCTCGCGAGCGCCGGAGCGCACGTGACGCTCTGCTATCGGAGGAAGGAGTTCTCGCGGCCGAAGCCGGAGAACGTCGAGAAGCTCCGCGCGCTCGAAAAGAACCCTCGCGCGCCGGTCGCGATCGAAGAGCCGAGCTCGGAGCGGGTGACGACGGCGACCGGAGCGTTCATGGAGGCGGCGGGCGGGCACTCTCCCGGCTCCGTGAGGCTCGCGCTCGGAACGGAAGTGGTGCGGGTCGAAGCGGACCGGGTCGTGCTTCGCGACGAAACCGGCGCGGAAACGCCGCTCGGCAACGACGTCGCCTTCACGATGCTCGGCCGCGAGGCGCCGCTCGACTTCTTCCGCCGCTCGGGCGTGCCGATCCGGGGCGAGTGGAAGATCACGACGGCGATCGCGTTTGCCGCTTTCTTTCTCTTCTGCGTCTTCCTCTACAACTGGAAGGCGGGCGGAGACCTGAACCGCTGGTTCCAGGAGAACCGCCTCTTCCCGTACGACGTCGGGGCCCCGTCCACGCCGTCGCCGCTCGGGAAGACCCTAGCTATCTCCCTGCGCGACCCGGGGTTCTACTACTCGATCGCCTACTCGCTCGCGATCCTGCTCTTCGGCATCCAGCGCATCCGGCGGCGCCGCACGCCCTACGTCACCCTCCAGACCGCCACGTTGACGGCGATCCAGCTCTTGCCGCTCTTCCTGCTCCCCTACCTCGTCCTCCCGCTCCTCGGGCACAACGGCGTCTTCGACGCCGGATTCGGAAAGATGTTCGCGGACAACCTCTTCCCCGCGACCGAGTCCGGGCACGGGCGGGAGTACTGGAGGGCGTTCGGCTTCATCCTCGCGTGGCCGCTCTTCATCTGGAACGTCTTCTCGCCGCGGCCGCTCGCGTGGTGGCTCGTGATCGCGTTCGTCCAGACGTTCGTTCTGATCCCGCTCATCATCCGCCGCTGGGGCAAGGGCGCCTACTGCGGCTGGATCTGCTCGTGCGGCGCCCTCGCCGAGACCATGGGGGACGCGCACCGCCAGAAGATGCCGCACGGCCCCATCTGGAATCGCGTCAACATGACGGGGCAGGTGATCCTCGCGGCCGCCTTTCTCCTCTTCCTCGGCCGCGCCGTCTCGTGGACGTGGCCGAACACGAGGGTCGGCCACGCCGCCGGGAAGTTCTACGACGGGCTCCTGTCGGGGTGGTCCGTTCTCGGCGTCCAGCTGAACTACTACTACGTCGTCGACCTCTTCCTCGCCGGGATCGTCGGGGTCGGGGCCTACTTCTGGTTCTCCGGCCGGGTGTGGTGCCGGTTCGCCTGTCCGCTGGCGGCGCTCATGAACGTCTACACGCGCTTCTCGCGGTTCCGGATCTTCGCGGAGAAGGA
>DASRPJ010000456.1:0-2446 GCA_035646435.1 Thermoanaerobaculia bacterium
ATGGCGGCGATGCAGGAGCTCGTCGGCATCTTCCGCGAAGAAGCGGACCTCGAGCGCGGGCTCGCGAAGATCCGCGAGCTCCAGGATCGCGCCGACCGTGTCCGCGTCGAAGGCTCGCGCCTTTTCAACCCCGGCTGGCACCTCGCCCGCGACCTCCGATCCATGCTGACGGTCTCCGAGGCCGTGGCGCGCAGCGCGCTCGCGAGGAAGGAGAGCCGCGGCGCGCACAGCCGTCTCGACTTTCCGAAGACGGACCCGGAGTGGGGGAAGCGCAACCTCGTCGTCGCGAAGAGAGGAGCCTCGATGGCTCTCGACGAACGGCCCGTTCCTCCCGTGCCCCCGGAACTCGGCGCGCTCCTGGAGTCGGCGACGTGAGCGACGCCGTCCTGAAGGTATTTCGCGGAACGTCCGACGGGGGCGAGCTCGTCCCGTACCGCGTCCCCGTCGCGCCCGGCATGGTCGTCCTCGACGCGCTGCACCACATCCAGGGCCATCTCGCTCCCGACCTCGCGGTGCGCTGGAACTGCAAAGCGGGCAAGTGCGGCTCCTGCTCCGCCGAAGTGAACGGGCGCCCCCGGCTGACGTGCAAGACCCGGATGGACTCGCTCCCGCTCGAGGAGCCCGTGACCGTCACGCCGATGAAAGCGTTTCCCGTCATCCGCGACCTCGTCACCGACGTCTCGTGGAATTACGAGGTGAACCGCCGGATTCCGCCTTTCTCTCCGCGCGCCGGCACGGACTGGAAGATCTCGCAGGCGGACGTGGAACGCGTTCAGGAGTTCCGCAAGTGCATCGAGTGCTTCCTCTGCCAGAACGTCTGCCACGTCCTGCGCGACCACGACAAGAAGGAACGGTTCGGAGGGCCCCGCTTTTTCGTGCGCGTCGCGGGCCTCGAGATGCACCCGCTCGACGGGGTCTCCCGCACGAAGCTCCTGAAGGAGGAGCTCGGACTGGGCCTCTGCAACATCACGAAGTGCTGCACCGAGGTCTGTCCCGAGGACATCCACATCACCGACAACGCCATCATTCCGCTCAAGGAGCGCGTCGTGGACGACTTCTACGACCCGATCGCAAAGCTTTTGCGCAAGGTCTTCCGCGCCTAGAGAACCGAAAACCGAAGGAACCAGAGAACGCCGGAGGAGCTCCCATGACGTACCAGCTCAAGACCATCTCGAAGGACGCCGTCCCCGAGGCGACGGCCAAAGCCGACTGGTATCGGTTGTTGAACGAGCCGGGAGAGGCGGAATCGATCTGCCGCGACGTGCTCGCCGTCGATCCGGCGGATCAGACGGCCCTTCGTCTCCTGGGCCTGGCGATCACCGACCAGTTCCGAGGCGCCCCTTCCGACCGGCGATCGGAGGCGGAGGCGGCGTTCCAGAGGCTGCAGGAGCCGTACGAGCGGATTTACTACACGGGCATCGCCCGCGAGCGGTTCGCCAAGGCGCAGCTCGCCGCGGGCCGGCCGCCCCACACGCTGATCGTCCTGTTCGAAGACGCGCTGTCTTGGTTCGAGCGCGCGGAGAGCGTTCGTCCGGCGGGCAACGACGAGGCGATACTCCGGTGGAACCGGTGCGCGCGCACGCTGAATTCGCTTGCCGGTTCCGACCGGGAGCGTGAAGTCGAGGCCTTCGAGCCGAGCGACAGCCCGCCGCTTTAGAGGCAGACTCGGGGTCAGATCCCGAAGGGGTCTGACGTCGACTCCTAATAACAGACTCGGGGTCTGATCCCGGAGGGGTCAGATCCCGACTCCTCAATAGCCGGGTCAGGCGTGGAGTTTGGCTTTATTCCTTCTGAAAGTGCCAAACTGCCCGCCTGACCCCGGCATAGACTTCCCCTTGTGTTGAAGGTGAAGGGAATGCGGGACGTCTCTCCGGGGAAGCGGCTCTTCGTCATCGAGTACGAGGGCGAGCCGGCGGCGAAGGAGTCTCTTCAGCGCGTCGCGGTGATCGCGCGCCGGCTCCTGACGGAGAACGAGCTGCCCGGCGAGTTCGCCGTCTTCGACGTCGGTCTCCTCTCGCTCGACGTCCGCGCGTCGGAGCGCTCGTTCTTTCACGACGGCATCGTTTTCGCCGCGCTCGACGCGGTGAACGATCCGAACAAGAACCCGACACTCGCCAACATCACGATCGACGGGCTCCCTTAGCCCGAAACGAGGAGCTTCGTCCCCGCGACCACCAGGACGGCGGCGAGGATCCGGCGGAGCACGACGGGAAGGAGGCGGCGCGTTCCGAGCCACGAGCCGAAGAGCCCTCCAGCGAGTGCCACGGCCGTCAGAGGCGCTGCCGCGAGGGGAACGGTGCCGCCGCCCGCGAGGTGCCCGGCGAGACCGGCCGCAGAGTTGACGAGGATGAAGAACGCGGACGCGCCCGCCGTCTTCCGGGTCTCCTCCCAGCGCGCGAGGATCAGGAGCGGGGAGAGAAAGATCCCGCCGCCGACTCCCGTGAGA
>DASRPJ010000457.1:0-6771 GCA_035646435.1 Thermoanaerobaculia bacterium
TTCTCTCGTTCGCCGCGGCCGCCGGCGCGCAGACGCCGACGACGATCGCCGCCGGGGTTTCCTACGAGACCGAGGACTCCGCCGCCGTCAGCGGCGTCCGGATCGACGTCCAGCCCGACGGCTCCGTCTGGTTCCTCCTCCCGGCGCTCGACCGGATCGCGGTCCTGCGCGGCTCGGAGATCCGTCAGTGGCAGATCCGGCGGGACCAGGACCGCGGCGCCAACCCGGTGGATTTCGAGGTCGATGGGGACATCGTGTGGTTCATCTGCAACGGGGAGAGCCTGATCGACGCCGGCCGCTCGATCTTCGGCCGCCTCGACACCGTGACGGGGCAGCTCCGGGAGTGGATCGTCCCCGGATCGCGGCCCGCCGGCTTCTATCGGGCTCCGGACGGCAAGGTGTGGATCCCGCAGACGAACCAGCGGCTCCAGTCGGTGGACCTGACGACCCTCGAGGTCGTGGACTACCGCGCCGGGTCGGTCGAGCCCGGCGGGCCCCAGACGATCGCGTACTCCGACGTGGTCTTCGGCCCCGACGGGGCCCTCTGGATGACCGACTTCGGTAACAACCGGATCGTCCGCTACGTCCCGGGAGCGGCCGAGGAGACGTCGTGGACGTTCTTCGACCCGCTGGCGGCGATTCTGAACCCGTCCCAGATCCAGTTCGACGACGAGGGATTTCTCTGGGTCTCGCAGGTCTCCGGGGCCCGGATGGACCGGTTCAACCCGGCGACCGGCGAGATCGCGAGCTTCCTCGGGTTCGCGAACCCGATCCACTTCGACCTCTTCGGCGGCCGCGTCTACGTCACGGAAGCCGACGGAGGCAACGGCCAGGTCGCGGTCCTGGAGCCCCTGCTGGCGGCCCACGCGGACCGGACGCTCGTGCCCGTGACTCTCGCGGTCGGGTCGATCGTGAACGCCCGCCGCGCGACCATCCGGGACACGACGATCACGCCGACGACCGTCGCGGCGGTTCCCGAGGAGATTCCCGCGGCGGGCCTTCCGGTCACGACGAGCCTCTCGGGGATCCTCCGCACGGAGATCCCGTGGACAAGCGCGTACGGCATCGCCGTCTCCGGCGGCGAGGTCTGGATCGGCTCGAACGGCCGGCTCGCGAAGGTGGTGCTGCAGACGATCGGCGGGGAGTCGGATCTCGCCGCGCCCGTCGCGACCCAGGTCGCGGGTCCGGTCGAGACCGAGGGGCGCGTCGAGATCACACTCGCCAACCTCGGGGACACGACGATCGTCGGCGAAGCGCTCTACCTCTTCTCGCCCGGCTTCTTCGCCGCGCGGGCGGCGTTCACCGTTGCCGCCGGCGGCACCGTCGTGCTGCCCGACGCCTTCGCCGACCTGGGATCGACGACGGTGCCGATCTCCGGTCCCGTCCGGATCCGCGTCACGTCCGGCAACGCCCAGGACCTCGCCGTGTCCGTTCGAACCGCTCAGGCCCGAGCCGACGGAGCCTCGTTCGGGTACTCGACGCCGGCTCTCTCCCGCGCGGAAGGCGTGGGCGAAGGCGAGGCGAGGACTCTCTTCACGGGCGCCCGCGAGTCCGAGACGTCGATCCTCGGGTTCTACTCGCCGTCCGGCGCGGAGGCGGTCTTCACCCTCATCGCGCCCGACGGCTCCGTCCGCGGGACCATCCCGATCTCGATCGCCGCCAACATCGCGCAGGAGTTCCGGCCCGCCGCCGTGGCCTTCGGCGTCGCCGCGCAGCCGGGCGACGTCGTACGGGTGTCGGTGGAGAGCGGAGTGCTGTTCCCCTACGTGCGCGTGCAGGACAACGGCACGGCCGACGTCGCGCTGTCGCGGCCGGTCGAGGCGACGACCGAGGGCGTCTTCCCGAACGCGGGCACCGCCGTGGGCCTCTTCGACACGAGCTTCGTCTCCGACCTCTTCCTCTCCAACCCGGACGCCGGTCAGGAAGCGTCCGTGACCATCGCGTACTACCCGCTCGATCCGTTCGCGGCCCCGCGCGTCGCGCCGCTGACCCTCCCCCCGGGCGGCAGCCTCGTCGTCGCCAACGTGCTCGCGGCCCTCTTCGGCGTGGAGTCGGGACAGGGCACCCTCGTCGTCACCGCGGACGTCCCGATCGCGTCGTCGCTGCGGGTTGCTTCCCGCAAGGCCGAGGGGGACTTCGCCGTCTTCGCCCTTCCGATCCCGGCGTCGGGCGTCGTGCCCCCGGGAGGCTCCGCCACGGCGATCGGCGTGCCGCAGACGGCGAACCGCCGCACGAACCTCCTCCTCTTCAACGCCGGCGAGGCGGGCGTCGCAACGATCATCGCGATCAACGGGAACGGGGAGGAGACGGGTCGCACGACGGTAGCGATCGGGGAGGACCGATCCGTCCGCGTCGACTCGGTGATGGCCGCGTTCGGCACGACCGACCAGAACAACGGCCGGCTCGTCGTCGAAGCCTCCGAGGGGATGCTCCTCTACGTCTGGACCGCCGAGGTGGACGCCATCACGGGCGACGTCGAGGTCCACCCGCTCCGCTGAGCCCGAACGGGGCCGCCCGCTCCTGATAGCGTCTCTCGCCGTGCCCCCGACCACAGTGATTCGATCCTCCGGAATGTTCGTTCCGGAGGGGGTCGTCACGAACGAGCGGATGTCGCGTCTCATGGACACGAGCGACGAGTGGATCCGGCAGCGCACGGGCATCGAGGAGCGGCGTTACGCCCGCCGCGGGACGTCGTCTTCCGACCTCGGCTTCGAAGCGGCGAAGCGAGCGCTCGCCGCCGGCGGCCTCGAGGCGTCGGAGGTCGATCTCGTCGTCTTCGCGACGATGACGCCCGACCACTATTTCCCCGGAAACGGCGGGCTCCTCGCGAAGAAGCTCGGCCTCGACAGGACGCACGCGCTCGACATCCGCATGCAGTGCGCCGGTTACCTCTCGGGCCTGCAGGTCGCGGACGCGTTCATTCGCTCCGGAACGTACAGGCGGGTGCTCCTCGTCGGCGCGGAGTGCCACGCGTCTCTCTACCCCTGGAGCGACGCCGAGTGGGCGGTGATGTTCGGCGACTCGGAGGGACCGGTCTCGCCCGAGGCGTTCGCGTGGGGCACCGCGCAGCGCGATCGAGCGGTGATCTTCGGCGACGGCGCGGGAGCGTTCGTGCTCGAGGCGAACGACTCGGGAGACGGGCGCGGCTTTCTCGGCTTCGAGATGAGGACCGACGGGAACCACTGGGACAAGCTCTTCGTGCCGGGCGGCGGCTCCGCGAGCTTCCCCTATTTCTCACCGGAGATGTTCGCGCAGAACGGGACCGTTCCCGTCGTCGAGGGCCGGCAGGTCTTCCGCCTCGCGACGACCGCCATGCCGCAGATCGTCCGCGAGGTCCTCGCGAAGCACGGGCTCGGCGTCTCCGACCTCGATCTCCTCCTCATGCACCAGGCCAACCTGCGCATCAACGAGGCGGTCCAGAAGCACCTCAATCTCCCCGACGAGAAAGTCTTCAACAACATCCAGAAGTACGGCAATACGACGGCCGCCACGCTCCCGCTCGTGTTCCACGAAGCGCGGGAGGCGGGGCGCGCGAAACCCGGCGACCTCGTCGGCTTCACCGCGCTCGGAGCGGGACTCCACTGGGGAGCCGCCCTCGTGCGGATGTGACCGGGCGAAGCCCGGTCATCCTGAGCCCTTCGCCCTCCCTGTCATCCCGCGGAACCCCCCCCTTCGCCCTTCCTGTCATCCCGAGCGTAGCGAGGGATCTGGTCTCTCCTGATACCGCCGCCTCCCGCTCAGGACAGGCCCCGCGAGGGATCTGTGTCCCTCTCGACTACCGTCTTCCGCCCAGGGCAGGCTCCGCGAAGGATCCCCTGCTTTAAAGCCGGGGATTCCTCGTCGCTTCGCTCATCGGAAGGGCCAGCGTGGACTCAAGATTTCGTGAATACCCCGGCGAAAGAGACCGCGTCGCTATACTCCCGCGCGCCGTGAAACGGGGATTTCTTTTCGTTCCGCTCCTCGCTTTCTGCGCTCTCTTCGCCGGCTGCGGCGAGGAGAAACGGCTCTTCACCGAGCCGGAAGGCCCTCCGTCCGAGCTCGCCACCTTCACCCGCGTCCAGCGGGAGGTGTTCACGCCGAAGTGCGCGCTGTCGGGATGCCACCTCGGACCCGCGTCGGTCTCGCAGGAGGGGCTCGTCCTGTCCGAGGGCGCTTCCTACGACAACATCGTGATGGTCCGCGCGAACCAGATCACGTCGCTGTTTCGAGTCGCGCCGTCCGACCCGGCCAATTCCTACCTCGTCCGCAAGATCACGCCCGGATCGATCATCGTGGGGGACAAGATGCCCCAGACCGGCGAGCTGACGGACGCCGAGAGAAGACTCGTGACGGATTGGGTCGCGCGGGGAGCGCCGCGGGACTGATGAAGAATCGACGCGGATTCGGCTCCGCGCTTTCGCTCGCCCTCTGCCTCGCGGGCGGTCCGCTCCACGCGCAGGAAACGGCCGTTCCCGAGCGGCCGCGGCCGCCCGAGGGATCGCGGATCGTCAATCTGCCGTCTGCCGACGTCCCCGCGAAGGGGACCCTCGGCGTGCTCTTCACTCACCGTTTCGCGCAGCCGCTCGACGAGAGCGACTACCAGTCGTTCTTCTCCTTCGACTCGGGAGCCGACATCGGTCTCGGCCTCTCTTACTCGCCGTTCGACTCGCTCGAGCTCTCGCTCGATCGCTCGTCCGCGCAGGACGACTACGAGCTCGCGGCGAAGTACCGCTTCCTGCCGTTCGCCGAGGGACGTCCGTTCGCGCTCTCGCTCCGGGTCGGAGGAAACGCCCGGACCGAGGAGGGGATCGAAGACCGCACCGCGTTCTTCGCGCAGGCGATCGGGTCCGTCGCGCTCGGGCCACGAATCCGCCTGACCGCGATCCCGACCTTCGTCTCGAACACCGCTCTCTTCCGCGACGTCTTCACCGTTCCGGTCGCGCTCTCCGTCGCCGTGACCCGCACCGTCAACGTGCAGGCGGAGTTCTACCCGAAGAACAGGGACTTCACCGAGCTTCCGGCGACGGTGACGGCGCCCGCGCGGCGGACGAGCGCCGGTTGGATCGTCGCCTTCGAGAAGACGGTGCTCCGGCATCGCTTCTCGTGGACGGTCGGCAACCTGCGCGCGACGAACGTCGACCAGTACGCGGGCTCGGACTTCGCGGGAGGAATCCCGCGAAGCGACGTCTTCATCGGGTTCAACCTCGTCCGCCAGTGGAAGCTGAAGTAGCCTCGCGGCTACGAACGCCTCCGAGCTCCCCCGCCTCGCGGTTCCGCGCCTCGCCCCGACCGAGCGCCTCGTTTCGCTGACGGCGGTTTCGCTTCGCGACGCGCGCACGGGCACCGCGCCGGCGCTCACGACGGCGGTTCGCGTCGGGCTGCGCGAAGGCACGCTCGTCGTGCGCTTCGATGGAAGAGACGAGGGGACGGTCGCGACGCTTCGCGGCCGCGACCAGCCGCTCTGGACGGAGGACGTCTACGAGGTCTTCCTTTCCCCCTTCGATCCGCCGTCGGTTTACTACGAATTCGAGGTCAACCCGTTGGGCACGCTCTTCGATACTCGCATCGAGTCTGCGGAGGGGCGGCACGAGACGATGCGATCGGACGTCTCGTGGAACCTGACGGGCTTCTCCGGCCGCAGCCGCGTCCGCCCGGGCCGCTGGTCGGCCGTCGTGACGATACCGCTCGCGCCCCTGGCTCCCGCGAGACTGCCGAAGACGTGGCGCGCGAACTTCTTCCGCGTGGACCGAGGCACGACCGACGAGTTCTCCGCCTGGTCGCCGACGCTCGCCGACCCGCCGGACTTCCATGTGCCGGCGAAGTTCGGTTTCCTGGATCTTCTCTAGCGCGAGGGCCGCTCGGGCCGCGGCGCTTCCGGCTCGAAAGAGATCCCGCTCGCCGTCAGCCACTCCGCCGCGCGCTCCCGCGCCCGCCGCTCCTTGAACTGGAAGAAGCGCGCTTCCTCCTTCGGGTGGCCGAGCAGCGCCTTCCGGTACGCCGCCGCGAAGTCGTTCTCACCGAGAGCGGCCACGAGATCGCGCCGGCACGCCGCGTCCTCGCACCGCGCGGCGAACTCTTCCAGGTCGCCCCGCGAGCGCTCACCCTGGTCCCGCGGAACGGCCGAGTACCTCGGGTCCGCGCTCATCGCGGCGTGTCGCGCGGCGTCGCGCTCGAGCACCTGGACGACGTCGCCCGTCTGCCGGTCGAAGAAGTGAGTGATCTGATTCGAACGGCTCTCGAAGGCCACCGCGAGGCCCTCCCAGTCGACCGGGAACGACGGCGGAGGGGGCATAAATCGGTATGATACGGGGTTGGGGGTCACGTGAAGAAAATCGCTACTTTCGACGACTGGATCGACGCATTTCGCGCCTGGCAGAAGGACATCGGGCTCCACCTGCCGAAGTACTCGGACTACCAGTTCGACGCGAAATACGGCGAGTTGAAGACCGAAGAGATCGAGTTCGGCGACTTCAAGGGGAACAAGAAGTGGGAGCGCGTCACCCAGATCCCCCACCAGCCCATCCGCGACTCCCTCTTGAACCTGATCGTCTATCAGGGCGACACCGAGTTCGCTTCCGTCGAGCAGCA
The DNA here is from genome assembly GCA_035646435.1 of Thermoanaerobaculia bacterium. Classification (GTDB taxonomy): domain Bacteria; phylum Acidobacteriota; class Thermoanaerobaculia; order UBA5066; family Gp7-AA6; genus Gp7-AA6. The sequence continues at coordinate 6,568 of DASRPJ010000457.1, forward strand.
GAGGAACCTCCTCGAGACCTCGCCATCCGAGTACGACACGGACAGCGTCTGCCGCATCATGGTCGAGGAGATGCGCCACGGGTGGCAGATGTGCCACCTGCTCGTGAACCACTTCGGCGAGACCGGGAAGATCGAAGCCCGCAAGCTGCTCGAGCGCCGCTCGTTCGACAACAACCGGCTGCTCGGTTCCTTCAACGTCGACGT
>DASRPJ010000458.1:0-3425 GCA_035646435.1 Thermoanaerobaculia bacterium
GGTGGGTCCTGTCGAGCACGACCGACGCGAGCGGCAAGGTCGTCGAGAACGCGATCTCCTACGGCCAGCTCCTCGGCGCGGTCGTGGACTTCGTCATCATCTCTCTCGTCGTGTTCCTGATCATCCGAACGATGCTCCCGAAGCCGGAGGCCGCTCCCGAGACGAAGGAGTGCCCCCAGTGCAAGACCTTGATCCCCGCCTCCGCGACGCGGTGCCACGCCTGTACGCAGGCGGTTGCGTGACCGGGGTCCGTGACCGGGGTCAGTCCTGATTTCCTGATTCTGGGGTCAGTCCTGATTTCCTGATTCTGTGCCGCGACGGAACCTGAGGCGGTCCCGAAGTCAGAGAATCAGGACTGACCCCAGCGGAGAAATCGGGTGGAGGGTTTGCGCGCGTGCGGGGCGTTGGGCCGGCCCTTTTCTTACGAGTACGCTTCTTCCTCGTCCGACTCGGGAGCGACTTCCAGCCTTCCCTGGTGCCACGGAGGCGGCTTTTCCTCGTCCGGGTTAATGGAGGTGCGCAGGAAGTGCGCCGCGAGCCGTCGATAAGCGTCCTGGAGGCCTTCGGCCTCGAAGACAAGGTCCGCCGTCATACGAAACTTCATTTGCCCGCCTCCGTCAGAAGTTCCTGCCCGACCCTTTCCACCTCGTCGAGGAGGAAGGTCAGGTCGTCCTCGCTCGTGCGGAAGTTCACGATGCACACGCGGAGAGCCGCGCGGCCCTTCAGGACCGTCGGGGCGAGAAAGAAGGAGCCGTCCCCGACGAGGCGGTTGACGATCCGCCGGTTCAGCCGGTCGAGATCGTCGCCCGACATCGACGCTCCCTCGGGCCGGTAGCGGAAGTTCGCGATGGAGAGAACGGGCTCCGCCATCCGCTCGAAGCCGGGACGGCGGTCGACCTCGTCCGACAGGAACCGCGCAAGCGCGACGTCGCGCTCGATCGCCCGCGCGTACGCGCGCGAGCCGTGGGTCATCAGACCCATCCACACTTTCAACGCCTTGAAACCCCGTGAAAGCTCGACGCCCCGCTCCGCGAACCACGCAGGGCCCGGAAACGGGCTCTCGGGGTCCGTAGCGAGGTATTCGGGGAACTTCCGGAAGGTCGCGGCGAGGCGGCCCCCTTCCCGCACGAGCGTCGCTCCGGCCTCGTAAGGGACGTAGAGCCACTTGTGCGGATCGGCCGCGATCGAGTCCGCGCGCTCGAGCCCGGCGAAGAGCGGGGCGAGCGCGGGCGAGAGCATGGCGAGCGCGCCATACGCGCCGTCCGCGTGGAACCAGAGGGACTCCCTCCGGCAGAGGTCCGCGATTTCCTCGAGCGGATCGACGGCGCCCGTGTTCACCGTGCCCGCGTTTCCGACGACGATCGCGGGCAGTCGGCCGGCCTTCCGGTCTTCCGCGATCGCCCGGTCCAGAAGGTCCATGCGGATGCGGAACCGGTCGTCCGTCTCGATCTTTCGGAGGTTCCGCGTGCCGATCCCGAGGAGATCCACGGCCTTGTCGACGCAGTGGTGGACCTGATCCGACGCGTACACGACGAGCGCCGGCCGCCCGTCGCCGCCGAGCCCCTCCTCCCGGACGTTTCCGGGAGTCATGGCGCGCCGCGCCGCGGCGAGCGCGGTGAAGTTCGCCATCGAGCCGCCCGAGACGAGGAGTCCCTCCGCCGTGTCGGGGAACCCCACGATCGAAGCGAGCCACCGCATGACCTGGCTCTCGACGTGGATGGCGGCGTGGTCGCCTCCCCAGCAGTTCGAGTTCATCGCCGCCGCGAGGTAGTCCGCGGTGATGCCGACGGGGTCCGCCGTCGCGTTGATGAAGCCGAAAAAGCGCGGGTGCGAGTTGCCCATCGGGAACGGCATCACGTGCTCGCGCACGAACTCGAGGACCTCGTCGAACGGGCGGCCCTCCTCGGGCACCGCCGCCTGGAAGAGCGAGGCGTCCGGGCCGACCTTGCCGAAGACCGGCCGCGCCAGGAGCCTGTCGCGATGCTCGGCGACCGCATCAGCGGCGAGCCGTCCGAGCCGGCAGACTTCGTCCGAGGGGAGGTCGAAGGAGGGTTTCGTCTCCTCCTCTCTGGCGTTCATCAGGTCGGTTGGTTTCAAGGTGTCTCCCTGGTAGGTCGAAATCCGCCAGTCAGGCGTCGCGACGCTCGTAGAATATCCGGCCAGCAACACTCTTTCGATGACCGACAAACGAGTGACGGAGACGGTCTCCCCCGAGACCTTCCCGGCGGAGTCACCGCGGATTCTGCCCGCCGGGTCGGAAATCGGAGCGCGATACCGCATTCGTTCCGTCCTCGGAATGGGTGGATCGTCGGTGGTCTATTCCGTCGAGGATCGCGAGCTTCGCCGATCGATCGCTTTGAAAATGATTCGAAGCGACCGGGCCGGCGGCGCAGCTCTCAAGCGCTTCCGCCGCGAGGTTGCCCTCGCGCGCTCCGCACGGGACGAACGACTTATCGGCGTTTACGACATCGGCGAGTCCGCCGAAGGCCTCTACTTCACGATGGAGCTGGTAGAGGGCGAGACGCTGCGCGCGCGGCTCGATCGCGGGCCCCTCGAGATCCGAGAGGTTCTCCGTATCGCGAAAGAGGTCCTCGGAGCGCTGGAAGCGCTCCATCGACTCGGGATCGTTCATCGAGATCTGAAGCCGGGCAACGTCCTTCTGACCCCCGGCGGTGCCGTCAAGGTCGCCGACTTTGGCCTTGCCCGGCAGTGGGACAGCGACGAGTCCCGCGCGACGCAGACCGACGGCGTCGTCGGGACGCTCGAGTACCTCTCTCCCGAACAGGCTCTCGGAAACGACATGGATGCGCGAAGCGACCTCTATTCCTTCGGCGTGGTGCTCTTCGAGATGCTGACCGGCCGGCTGCCGCTGCACGGCCGCTCTTCGCTCGGAACGGTGGTTGCCCACGTCAGCGAGCGGGCTCCGGACGCCCGGCAGTTCCGTCGCGGCGTGCCGCCCTGGCTGGCGCGGTTCGTCTCCCGGCTGCTCGAGAAGAGACCGCGGGACCGATACCAGTCCGCCGCGGCGGCCCTCGTCGATCTCGAAGCGAGCCGGGGCCGTCGGGCGCGGAGCTGGAAGAGGCGCGCGGCGGCGATACTGACGGTGTCGGCTCTGGCTGCGACCGCTCTGGCAGCGGTCACGGCAGCGCGTCAGAAAGAGTTCGATCGGTTCGTTCTGGGGGACGGGGGAGAGGCGAGAGCGCTGGATCGCGCCGGGCGCCTGCTCTGGAGCCGAACGGGTTTTTATCCGGAAACTCGTGCAGGCATCGTCCGGGTCGGGCGAAGCGCCCCACGCCAGGCCGCCGCGATACTGGCGGCAGCGGACGACTCGCGCGTCGAGCCCGCCCATACTCTGTCGTTCCTCGACCTCAGAACGGGGAAGCTCCTTCGACAGGTAATCCTTCCGGATCTCTCGGATCTTTTTC
>DASRPJ010000459.1:0-10571 GCA_035646435.1 Thermoanaerobaculia bacterium
TACATGGGAATCCAGGCCGCGCGCCAGAGGATCTGGATCGAGAACGCGTACTTCGTCCCGGACCGCCAGATCCGACGCGGCCTCGTCGACGCGGTGAAGCGCGGCGTCGACGTTCGCGTGCTCGTGCCGGGGCGGCACATCGACGTCCCCATCGTGAGGCAGGCGTCCCGCTTCCACTACGGCGAGCTTCTCGACGGCGGAGTCAAGATCTACGAGTACCGGCCGACGATGATGCACAACAAGGTCATGGTGGTGGATTCGATCTGGTCGACGATCGGCTCCATCAACTTCGTGAACCGCTCGATGAAAAAGCAGGCGGAGGCAAACGTCGCGATCTACGACCGCGCCTTCGCGGAGCTCGTCGAAAAGACGATCGCCGCGGACCTCGAGAAGAGCGAGGAATTCACGAAGGCAAGCTGGAAGAAACGCGGCCTGCTCGCCCGGCTGAGCGAGACGGTGTTCTGGCTGTTCTCGGAGAACTACTGACCGCGGCGGCGAAAGGGGCTGGCGTTTCCTTTGAGCGGGCGAGCCCGCTCGTCTCCGCCGCTCGCGGCCACGGTGGCCGCGGCGGGCGCCCATGCGCCGGAAAGGGCCTCGACAAGCCGGGTGTGCCACTCCTCGACCTCTTCGGGGCGGCACTCGTGGACGACCTGGCTCCCGTCGCTCGACGTCTTCAGGAGCCGGTTGATCCGCTCGGACTCCTCCGCCCGCAGCGCCCGCGTGAGCCGGGCGGTGCAGCGAACCAGCCCGCGGGCGCCTCGCCCCCAGACGTTTTCGATCTTCATTCCGGTGACGCGGGGAAAGAGTGGAACGAGCATGACAGCGGCTTTTTGAGCAAGAGGCAGGCCATAGAGGAAAAGTCCTCAGCTGTCTCGCCGTTCGAGCTCAGCCGGGAGGCGAGAAACGGCAGAAACCGGGCATAACATGCCGGGACACATGCTCGCCAGGCTCCCTCTCGACCGGCCCCTCGTCGTCTTCGACACCGAGACGACGGGCACGAACCCCCGCCTGGACCGGATCATCGAGATCGCGTGCATCAAGGTCCACCCGGACGGGCGGCAGGAGGAGTGGGTGAGACGGTTCGACCCGGGCATGCGGATCCCGGCGGGGTCGACCGCGATCCACCACATCACCGACCGCGACGTCGCCGGGCTTCCCCGTTTTCCGGCCAGCGCGGTCGAGCTCGCCCGGTTCCTGGAGGGCTGCGACCTCGCCGGCTACAACATGACGGGCTTCGACCTCCCGGTCCTCCGCAACGAGTTCCACCGGGCCGGTGTCCCTTTCGACGTGACCGATCGGCGGCTTCTGGACGGGCAGCGCATCTTCTTCGCCCGCGAGCCGCGAAACCTGTCGGCCGCCGCGCGCTTCTACTGCGAGTCGGAGCACGACGGCGCCCACGGCGCGCTCGCGGACGCGCTCATGACGCTGCGCGTGATCGAGGGGCAGCTCGACCGCTACACGGACCTGCCGCGGTCGGTCCCCGAGCTCCACGATCTCTTCTGCGCCGGCATCGATCAGGACATGGATCCGGAAGGGCGCATCCGTCTCGTGAACGGAGAGCCGACGATCAACTTCGGGCGCCACCGCGGCCGCTCGTTGAACGCGCTCTCGCGGGAAGAACCGGGCGTGCTGCGGTGGATCCTGAAGGGCGACTTCTCCCGCTTCGTCAAGGAAATCGTCGCGAAGTTCGTGCCGAAGGAAGAGCGAGAGCCCGGGAAACCCCCTCCCATGACCGAGTCGCCGCGTCCGACGACCGGAACCCTCTTTCCGCTGGAGCCCGAAGACCGGGATCCCTCGAGGAGCGTGCCGTAACGCGGGGTCAGGCGTGTAGTTTGGCTATTCGAGTCCCAAATAACACCAAAGTGCACGCCTGAGCCCCGGGTCACTCCCCAAAGTGCACGCCTGACCCCGGGTCACTCGACCCCGGGTCACTCGAAACCGCTGTCATTCCGAGGAGCGGGAAACGCTGTCATTCCGAGGAGCGCAGCGACGAGGAATCTGGTCCCCTCGTCAAAAGGGCGCCAGATCCCTCGCAGGCTCGGGATGACCTAGCGCGCGACTTCGCGCGCTAGGTCACTTGTCCGTCTTTTTGAACCTCAGGGTCTCGCCGGACTTGACGTTGCGGATCCGGATCGAGCCGGGCTCGACCTCGATCGTCCACTTGCCGGTCGCGCCGCGAATCGCTCGGATGCACGTCGAGCCCACGGTCTCGCCGGCGAAGCCGTCGCCCCGCGGTTCCATCACGAGACCGCACGCGGCGCTCGCTTCGCTCTCGGTGAATCGCGCGACGTCGGACGACAGGGAGGAGACGCCCGGGTCGAAGTGCGGGATGTACCCGAAGTAGACCCCCTTGCCCTGCGACTCGAGACGGATGAGCCCCTGCTGTCGCACGTTGCGGCCTTGGTACTTGCCGGCCGCCTGCACGTAGAGGTCGTAGAGATGGCTCGGATCCGTCGTCGCCGAGCGGATCGTGAGCCGCAGATCGTTGCCGGGAGTGGAGCCCTGGAAGGTGCCGGAGAGCATCTGCGAGAGCTCGAACATCTTGTTGCTGTTGTTGTCCGCCGCGCCGAGCGGCAGAGCGGCTGCGAGAAGGACGGCGAGGAAGATGCCGCCTCGAGTTGCGTTTTTCATAAATCCTCCAACCCCGGGGAGTGCGAGAAGCATTCCAGCGGCGGGGTCGGGGCGGGCCGCGGGCGCGGGGTCCGAACTGCTTTGTTTGCCGCTAGTTGAAGGACTGTCCGCCGGCGCCGCGAATCGCCCCGCGGGAACGCGCGTCCTCTCCCGGAGACGGTATGACCGCAACGGTGAGGACGCGGAGGCCGGTCAGGGTGCGCCGGATCGCGCTGTCGAAGACGAGCCGGAGCGACTCCTTCGCGTTGTTCGAGCCCCGATAGTTGGGACGGGAGACCTCCTCGCGCGTCTCGAACTCGGTCAGCGTGCGGCCCGACGCGTCGCTCGCCACCACGCTCCACTCGGCGGCCGCCTCCCAGGAGTTGCCCTCCGGAATCGTCGAAAAGCGGTGGACCTCGATCAGCACGCGGCCGGAGTCGGGGGGCGCCGCCGCGTCCCACCGGCAGCCGGGAAAGGAGCGCCGGATCGACTCGGTGATGAGTTCCACCACTCCCTCCGAGCTCTCGCGGTCGGCGCGCCGGTCCTGCACGTCGAGCTTCCAACCGGCCCGTCCGGCAGGGCACCCCACGGAGGGATCGGGGTAGGAAACGGGGGTGAGCCCGGCGGTCGAGGCGCAGCCGGCCGCGACGACGGCGAGGACGAGCAGGCGCAGAACGGTTCCTCTCATGACGGCCTCTTCGAATAAGCGCGGTGGAGGACGGCGGATTCCCGCCGGATCTCCTCGACGAGCTCCGGCGGAGAGAGCGCGACGGCGTCTTTCCCGTAGGCGAGCACGAACTTGCGCGCCTCTTTCAGCGACTGTGCCGGAAGCTCGAGGATCGCCTCGCCGCCGGGTCCCTTCTCGAGCTTCTGCTTCGGGTGAAACATCAGCTCCCTCACTTCCTCGGAGATCTCCGGCGAGAAACGCACGCGAAAACGGAACGGCTTTCCGTCTCCGACGAAGATTCCGAACGTGTTCCGAAAAATGGCCTCGGGATCGTGGTCGCGCGGGATGGCGTAACGGCGCCCCGTCGAGCGCGCGTCGTCGATCCGCGCGAGGTAGAAGTTCTTTACCTTCCCGTCCGTCTCGTCCTGCGCGAGGACCATCCAGTCGCGCCCGTAGACGACGAGCGAGTAAGGCTTGATCGTGCGCGCATCGCCCGGCGGCTCGCCCGGGCGGTGGTACCGGATCGAAAGACTGACGCCGCGCTGCAGCGACTCGGAGACGGCCTGCCACGTCTCCTCCTTCACGGGCCGGAACGCCGCGGCGCGCAGCGCGAGCTTCTCCATCACAACCTCCGGGCGCAGACGGACCGCCGGCGGCATGAGCTCGGCGAGACGCTCGTAACAACTCTTGAGATCGCGGCCGAGGGGCGTCCCGCCGAAGAGCGAGAGGATCTGCGCGGCCACGCCGATCGAGAAAAGGTCGCGTCCGTCGACCGGGAGGAAGGGGAGCACGTAGTCGCCGCGCGAGTAGAAGTACCCGTTGTTCTCGCGGTCGAACTCGATCGGGGCGGCGAGCTCGTTTCTCAGGTAGTCGAGGTCGCGCTGCACCGTCTTCGTGGAGACGTCGAGCGCCGACGCGAGCCCCGTCGCGTTCGGGTGCCGCCCCTCCTTGATCTCGTGGTGGATCGTCTGGAGGCGGCGCCAGAGCGGCCGGTCTTTGAAGGCGCCTTTGCGGCCCACGCGCCGGATTGTGGCAGAAAATGTCGCCGTCCACCGGGGAAGAGGCGCCACCCATGGGCAGTGGCCCCCGGCGGCGAAACGGTTAAAGCGATCGAACGGCAGACCTTACACGCCCCGCGTCGCCTGGCGCTCCCGTTGCTGTTCCGAAGGGCATGGAAACCGGACTCGAAACGCCGCGCCGACGGCCCCGGCCGGAAGATCCTTCCCGCGGGGACGTCTTCGACGCGATCCTCCGGTGGGCGCACCGCCTGCTGAACCCGCCGACTCTCACGCCGGCGAGCGCGCGGATGGGTGAACGGCGCCGCTCCCGCGACCGCGTCCCGGTCTAAAAAAAGGCGACCGCTCGGTCGCCAGGTGATAGCCGATAGCTGTTCCTACTTCAAAAGCGGCAGGATTTCCTTCGCGGTCGAGGCTTCCGAACCGCTCGGGTCGAGCTCCAGGTACTTCTGCAGGTGCTCCTTGGCCATGGCCTTCTTGTTCTGGTTGAAGGAGACCATCCCGAGCCAGAAGTGCGCGAGCGCGAAGTCGGGCTTCGCCTCGACCGCCTTCAGGAGGTTCGCCTCCGCGTCCTTCATCTTCTTGGCGTTGTAGGCCTCGACCCCCTTGTTGTAGAGGATCTCCGGCGTGTCCGGGTTCGCTTCCGCGAACTTCGCCGTCCACTCGGCGGCGGCCTTCTTGTCGCCCGACTGCTGCGCCGCGTTCGCGAGCAGCCCGTACAGGTTCGTCGCGGCCGGGTCGAGCTCGACGGCCTTCGTGCCGTATTCGAGCGTCTTCGCCCAGTCCTTCTTGTCGTGCGCGAGAGTGGCGAGAGCGCTCCACCCCTGCGGCAGGTCCGGGTTCTTCGCGACCGCTTCGAGGAACTTCGCCTCGGCGGCCGCCTTGTTGCCAGCCGTCAGGAGGTCGACGCCCTCGTTGAAGATGACGGCCGCCTGATCGGACGGGGAGGGAGCGGCGGCGCCCGCGGCGGCCGCGCCGGCCGCGGCGCCGGCCTCGGTCGTGGTGAGAAGGCGAACGTCGACGATCCCCGTCTCGCCGACGGGAACCTTCTTGTCGGCCTCGGACGGGACGTAGCCTTCCTTCTCGAACTTCACGTGGTAGGGCATGGTGGCGTCGTTCACGATCGTCCCCCAGTCCCCCTTCTTGTCGGACTTGAGCGACATCTTGAACGTGCGGAGGGCCGGGGTCGTCACCGTGACGGAGACGCCCTCGATGGGCTTGCCGGCCGAGTCGGTGACCTTGCCCTTCAGGCGGGCCTGGGCGCCCGCGGAAAGGATGGCCGCGAATCCGAAGGCCGCGAGCGTGGCGGAAATACCGATGGTCTTTTTCATCTCTTCTTCCCCTCCCGCGACGCGAAAACTTGCGTCGCCGCGAATCTTCCCGAATTCTATGAAATCCCCGGGAGCCATGAGGAGAACCGCAGCGGGGCCAAATAGATTTCAGCCCCCGGAAGCCTCCGCCCGGGCGGAATCCCCCGGAATCGCCTCCATGACGTCGGCGGCGAGCCGGTACTTGCCCATGGGCATCACGTGGATGCCCCGCGCGACCTGCCGGATCGCGAGGGCGAGCTCCCGCGCGATCGCCAGCCCCTCCGCCTTTTCGTGGTCCGCGCCCTTCTCCGCCGCCCGGCGCATCCGCTCCTGGATCGCTTCGGGCACGACGATCCCGGGCACCTCGTTCGCGAAGAACATGGTCTGTTTGAAGGACCGCAGAGGGATGAGCCCGATCAGGACCGGGATGACCCGCGACTCCTCGCACTCGAGGAAACGCTCGAGGGCCCCCACGTCGTACACGGGCTGGGTCTGGGCGAAGCTCGCGCCCGCCTCGACTTTCGCGCGGATCTTCGAGCGCTCGACCTCGAGGTCCGAGGCCGCGGGGTTCGCCGCGCAGCCGATCGCGAATCGCGTCATCGAGCCGATCGAGTTGCCCGCGAGGTCCGCGCCTCCGTTCAGCCCCTTCGCCATGCGGAGCAGGCCGAGGACGTCCACCTCGGAGACCTGCTTTCCCTGCGGGTAGTCGCCGATCTTCAGCGGGTCGCCGCCGAGGCAGAGGATCGCTTTCAGGCCGAGCCCGGCGGCGCCGAGCAGATCCGACTGGAGCCCGAGGACGTTGCGGTCGCGCGTCGTGATCTGGACGACCGCGTCGAGCCCCGTCTCGCGCTGGATGAGCGCCGCGACGGCAATGGAGGACATGCGCAGGCGCGCCATCGGGTTGTCGGTCACGTTCGCGGCGTCGATGCCGTGCGCTTTCAGGAGACGCGCGCCCTCGATCGCCGCGGCGAGGTCGACGCCGCGCGGCGGCTCGATCTCCGCGGTCGCGACGAATGTGGAGGAGTCGACGAGGCGGCGCCTGAACCGCGACGTCTCCAAGATCGGCTCGTCCTTCCGCGGCGCCGGGCTCTCGACGACGACCGAAGCCCGTCCCACCGGCGAGGCCCGCTTCCGCCCGGAGACCGCCTTCGCCATCGCCCGCACGTGCTCGGGCGTCGTGCCGCAACATCCGCCGACGATCGCGGCCCCCGCCTCGACGAACGCCTCCGCGTACTCCCGCAGATAGTCGGGCGACGAAAGATAGACGTTGCGCCCGTGCACGACGGTGGGGTAGCCGGCGTTCGGCATCACCGCCAGCGGAGCGGTGATCGACGCGGGCAGCCGCGTGAACACGTCGTGGGATTCCTGGGGGCCGAGCGTGCAGTTCATCCCGACCGCGTCCGCGCCGGCGCCGGCGAGCGTCGTCAGCGCGTGAACCGCGCTCTCGCCGAACGCGGTTCGACCGTCCGCGAGAAACGTCATCTGGGCGAGGATCGGGACGTCCGCGGAGAGGTCCCGAACGGCGCGGACGGCCTCGGCGGCCTCGAGCAGGCTGCCGAACGTCTCGAGCAGGATCAGGTCCGCCTCGGCTTCGAGGAGAACCCTCGCCTGTTCCTGGAAGATCTCGCGGACCTGGGTCATCGTGAGCGTGCCGTACGGCTTGACGAGCGCCCCCAGGGGGCCGATCGACGCCGCGACGAAGACGCGGTCGCCGGCCGCCGCCTCCCGGGCGAGACGGACCCCCTCGCGGTTGATCTTCTCGAGCGAGTCGGCCCACTCGTGCGTCGTCAGCTTCACGCGGTTCGCGTCCCACGTGTTCGTCGTGATGATCCGGGCGCCGGCGTCGACGTAGTCCTCGTGGACTTCCCTCACCGCCTCCGGGTCCGAGACGTTCAGGGGCGACTTGGCCTGGTCGGGCGACGCGCCGCGCGAGACGAGAAGGGTGCCGATGGCGCCGTCGGCGAGGAGGACCTCCTCCGCGACCGCGCTTCGAAAATCTCTCTTCATGAACGCGAAACGACACTAGCGCCGAGCGGATCGGGTGTCAAACATTCCGACACTTCCGGGAGGAGGAGCGGCGCGCTACGCTCGCTGCCGTCCTCATCGAAGCGGCGTTCGTCGGGCCTCCGAGAAAGGAGCCGTCATGAACACGCTTTTCGTTCTCCTCCTGTCTCTCGTCTCTCCACCCTCCACCGTGCCCTGGGGGGAGCTCACGCTCTCGATCGATCGGGACCATTCGACTTCGAGCGATCAGGCGACGCTGTGCCGCGTACGAGTCGTGAACCACGGCAGCCGTTCCTGGCCCGGACGCTCGATCGCGTTCGAAGCGCGGGCGCTCGAGGGAGGTACCGTCGTCGCGACCGAACGCGGCCGGTTCGGCTTGACGCTCGCGCCCTACGGGACACTCGAGACCCTCATCGGATTTCAGGGCCGCTACAACCGGTTCGAAGTCGTTCCGGCGGGAGGACGCACGGAGCGCAAGTCGCGGGGGGGCGGCGACGCCCCCCGCCGGAGAAAGACGCGCGCACCGAGAGACTAGAATGACCGCGAATGCGAATCCTCGTCGTCGGCGGCGGGGGCCGGGAGCACGCTCTCTGCTCCTCCCTCGCGAAGAGCTCCACGGTCGAGGAGATCTACTGCGCCCCGGGAAATCCCGGCATCGCCGAGGTCGCCGACTGCCTGCCGGTTTCTTCCGGCGAGATCTTCGAGCTCACCGAGATCGCCGAGAAGCTCCGGATCGACCTGACGGTCGTCGGACCCGAGGTCCCCCTCTCGCTCGGCATCGGCGACGAGTTCGCGAAGCGAGGCCTTCCCATCTTCGGGCCGAGCCGCCTCGCGGCGCAGATCGAGTCGTCCAAGGTCTTCGCGAAGGAGTTCTTCGCCCGCCACGGAATCCCGACGGCCGCGTCGGCGACGTGCTCGACCGTCGAGGAAGCGCGCGCCGCGATCGCCAGGTTCGGATACCCGGCCGTCCTCAAGGCAGACGGGCTCGCCGGAGGGAAGGGCGTCCTCACGCTCGACTCTCCCGCCGACGCGGAGAAGGCTCTCGCCCTCTTCTTCGGCGAGCGCGTCTTCGGCGCCGCGGGCGACCGCGTGCTCGTCGAGGAGTTCCTGCGCGGCTCCGAGGCGTCGTTCCTCGCCATCTGCGACGGCACGGTCGCGCTCCCCCTGCCGACGGCACGGGACTACAAGAAGGTCTACGACGGCGACCGGGGCCCGAACACCGGCGGGATGGGCGGTCACTCGCCGTCCGGCGTACTCGACGCGGAAGGCTCCTCGCTCGTCTACCGCGAGATCGTCTGGCCCACGCTGCGCGGCCTCGCGAAAGAGGGACGTCCGTTCCGGGGCGTGCTCTACGCCGGAGTGATGGTGACGGAGCTCGGACCGAAAGTGCTCGAGTTCAACGCCCGCTTCGGAGATCCGGAGACGGAAGTCATCCTCCCGCGTCTCGTCACCGACCTGGCGGCCGTCCTCCGCGCCGCCCTGACGACCGGCGAGCTCGAGAAATACTCGCCGCTCGAAGTGAAAGCGGAGGTCTGCGCCGGAATCGTGCTGTGCGCGGCGGGATATCCCGGTGTCATCGTCCGCGGCAAGGTCATCACCGGCCTGACCGAGGCGTCTCAGGTGCCGGGCGTCCAGATCTTCCACGGCCATACGCAGCAGGAGGACGGCCAGCTCGTGACCGCGGGAGGCCGGGTGATGGTCGTGACCGCGACGGCGCCGTCGTTGTCCGAGGCGACCGCGCGCGCCTACGAGGCCGCGGAGAAGGTCCAGTTCGAGGGGAAACACTACCGCCGCGACATCGGCGCCGGCGGGCTGAAGGCGGATCGGGTCTAGTTTTTTGGGTTTGTCATTCCGAGGAGCGGAGCGACGAGGAACCTGGATCCCTGGTCAGAGGGGCACCAGATCCCTCGCAGGCTCGGGATGACGAGGCGAACGGCTTCGCTCGCCTCGTCAATTTCCGCATCCATCCGTGTCGGCGCATTTCATCTCGAAGAACGCTCCGTCCTGCGTCCCGCCGTCGAGGATGTTGACGTAGCCCTCGATGGTCGGAGTGGACGCGGTGGCGCCGGCGACGTCCGCGAAGACGAGCATGGCGGTGACGTTGTTCGGGATCGAGGCGACCGCCCGGACGTTGTTGATCTGACGCACCTCTCCCGGCTGGAGATCGGCGACCGTGACGACGGTGCCGACCCGCTGGCCGTTCGTCGGGCTGCCGGACGTGACGTCGTAGAACTCGAGCAGGACGGTCACGTTCATTCCCGTCCCGCGGATGTCCGTGTTCCGGACGCCGACGTTCGTGCGCAGCGCGCCGGCGACCGTGGGCGCCAGCTGCGTGTCCCGGATGGTGGCGACGAGGGTCGAGTTCGCGGACTCGAAGAAGAGGGAGCCGGGATACGCGATCGCGACCGTCCCCGCTCCGGTCGGGTTGGGGCTGTAGGTGCGGGCGAACACCGTGCCCTCCCAACCCTGGCTCGAAGGCAGGTTCTCGAAGGTGACGAGGAGCGTTCCGAAGGACGAGGTCTCCGCTCCCGGCTGAAGGACGCCGGGAAGCGTTCCGAGGTACTGGACGAAGTCGTCCGTGTGGAAGTTGTCGAACGCGAGCAGGTTGATCGTCTGGATCGGTGTCCGGAAGAAGCTCGTGACGCCGTCGACGACCCGGTTGTACGAGTACTGGAACCTCACGACGACGGGGGCCACCGCCGTGCCGGCGCTCGTGTTGTTCGAGATGTCGAGCGCGGTGCGAAAGAGCGCCGTCCCGACGATCCGCGTCACGACCGGCACCTCCACGGAGTAGGAGACGGCGGCCGCCGAGGGGGCGATCGCCTTGGCCGGCGTCCCGCGACGGACGACCCGGGTCGGCGCGGCGGCGACGCTGGAGGCGGTGAGCAGGAGCCCGGCGGCGAGGGCGAGAGCGCCCGCGCGCGGGCCCGAAAAGCGAGTTTTCATGAGGCTAAATCTCCTGTT
>DASRPJ010000460.1:0-5294 GCA_035646435.1 Thermoanaerobaculia bacterium
CGGCCGCGCGGGCTCCGGCGGTTTTCTATACTCCCTTCCTGACCGACGCGCAGTCGTCGGCGCCGCTCCGGTAGAAAGGACGACGTGATGACCGACCGCATCTTCAACTTCGGCGCGGGACCGGCGGTCCTGCCCGAGCCCGTCCTCGAGGAGGTGCGGCGCAATCTGATGGCGCTGCCCGGCGCGGGGATGTCGATCCTCGAGATCAGCCACCGCTCGAAGACGTTCGAGGAGATCCTCGAGGGCGCAGTCGCGGACATCCGGCGCCTGGCGTCGGTTCCGTCCAACTATCGGGTCCTCTTTCTCGGCGGCGGCGCGTCGCTCCAGTTCTCGATGGTGCCGATGAACCTCCTCGCTCCGGACCGCTCCGCCGACTACGTCGTGACCGGCTCCTGGTCGAAGAAGGCCGTCAAGGAGGCGAAGAAGGTCGGCGGCGTGTCGATCGCCGCGACGACGGAGTCGGAGGGATTCGCGCGCATCCCCGAGCAGTCGGAGCTCACGCTCGACCCGGAAGCCGCGTACGTGCACATCACGACCAACAACACGATCTTCGGGACCGAGTGGGCGAGAGAGCCCGAGGTCGGGACCGCGCCGCTCGTCGCGGACGCGTCCTCCGACATCTTCAGCCGGCCGATCGACGTCGGCGAGTACGCGCTCGTCTATGCCGGCGCGCAGAAGAACCTCGGCCCGGCGGGCGTGACGCTCGTCCTCCTCCGCGAGGACCTGCTCGCGAGGAGCCCGAAGTCCCTCCCGACGATGCTCGACTACAACACGTACGCGGAGAACAACTCGCTCTACAACACGCCGCCGGTCTTCGCGATCTACGTAGTGCGGCTCGTCGTCCAGTGGCTGCTCGCAGAGGGCGGTCTCGAGGCGATCGGGCGGCGAAACGCGGAGAAGGCGAGGATCCTCTACGACGCGCTCGACTCGTCCGGCGGCTTCTACCGGCCTCACGCGAAGCCGGGCAGCCGGTCGAACATGAACGTGACTTTCCGCCTCCCCTCCGAGGACCTCGAGAAGGAATTCGTCGCGGGAGCCGGGAAGCAGGGATTCTCGGGCCTGAAGGGCCACCGGTCGGTCGGCGGCATCCGGGCATCGATCTACAACGCCTTTCCGACGAAGGGCGTGGAGGCGCTCGTCGGCTACATGAAGGAGTTCGCCCGAACGAAGGGTTAGGAATACCGGAATACACGATTGACCCCTCGAGCGGGCGATACACTTGCACGGTCCAAGGGGGGCATATGGCTCTACCGAAGTTCGCCTTCTTCCGGGGGCGCCGCGTGCCTTACTCCGAGGCGCGCGTCGGGGTCCTGACTCACGGCCTGAACTACGGGACGGGGGTCTTCAGCGGGATCCGGGGTTACTGGAACGACGCGGAGGGCGAGCTCTTCGTCTTCCGGCCCGAGGACCACTTCCGGCGGTTTCTCGAGTCCGGAAAGATGCTCGGCATGGAGCTGCCCCGGGGTCCGAAGGAGCTCACGGACGCGCTCCTCGAGCTCCTCCGCGCGGAGGATTACCACGAGGACTGCTACGCCCGGTCGCTCGCGTTCTACGCGGACGAGACCGTCGGCGTTCGCCTGCACGACCTGACGCCGGAGGTGTCCATCGTCGCGCTCCCGTACGGGCGCTACATCGACAACGAGGAGGGCGCGCACGCCACGATCTCCTCCTGGCGCCGCGTGGACGACAACGCGATCCCGGCCCGCGGCAAGATCGTCGGCGCATACGTCAACTCGGCGCTCGCCAAGTCGGAGGCGATGCGCGCCGGTTTCGACGAGGCGATCGTGCTGAACACCGACGGGCACATCGCCGAGGGGTCCGCCGCGAACTTCTTCATGGTACGCAACGGCGCGGTCGTCACGCCGCCGATCACGGACAACATCCTCGAGGGGATCACGCGCCGCACCGTGATCGAGCTCTTCGCGAACGAGCTCGACACGACCGTCGTCGAGCGCACGATCGACCGGAGCGAGCTCTACGTGGCCGAGGAGGCATTCTTCGTCGGCACCGGAGTGCAGATCGCGGCGATCACGCGGGTCGACCACAGCCCGATCGGGACCGGGCGGATCGGGCCGGTCGCGACGGCGATCCGCGAGGTCTACTTCGAAGTCGTCCGCGGCCAGCGGCCGAAGTACCGTCGGTGGTGCGCGCCGGTATACGGCGCCGCGGCGGTCCGCAAGGCTCCGGGCCCGCGGGACAAACGGGGGCGCATCGCCGCGGCCGGTCGGTGAGGATCGAGACGATCGCGGTCCACGCGGGGGGGGACCGCGATCCCGTCACGCGCGCGGTCGCTCCTCCGATCCATCTCTCCACGAACTTCGAGCTGGGGCCCGGCTCCGAGAAGATCGGCGGGCACATCTACACTCGGTACAGCAACCCGACGCAGGACCGCCTCGAGACCGCGCTCGCGGCGCTCGAGGGGGGCGAGGCGGCGATCGTCTTCTCCTCCGGTGTCGCGGCGGGCTCGGCCGTCCTGCAGTCGCTGCCCGCCGGCTCTCACGTCGTCTTTCCCGACGACGTCTACTACCAGTTCCACGCGATGGCCGCGGAGTACCTCCCGCGCTGGGGGCTCCTGTCGACGATCGTCGACATGTCGGACCTCGCCCTCCTGTCCGCCGCCCTGCGTCCGACGACGCGCCTCGTCTGGGCCGAGACCCCGTCGAACCCGCTCTTGAAGATCGTGGACCTCGCGGCCGTGGCGGACCTCGCGCGGAAAGCGGGAGCGCTCTGCCTCGTGGACAACACCTTCGCGACTCCGATCGCGCAGCGGCCGCTCGACTTCGGTTTCGATCTCGCCCTCCACTCGACGACGAAGTACATGGGGGGGCACGGGGACGTCCAGGGCGGAGCGGTGGTGCTCAAGCGCCGCGACGGCCTCTTCGAGTCCATGCATCGCGTCCGCGAGATCCAGGGCGCCGTCGCGGCGCCTTTCAGCTCCTGGCTCGTGCTGCGCGGCCTCCGTTCGCTCGCGTGCCGGGTCGAGAGGCACGCCGCCAACGCCTCGGAAGTCGCCGGCTTCCTCGCGAAGCACCCGGCGGTGGAAGCGGTGCACTACCCGGGGTTGCCGGACCATCCGGGTCACGCCATCGCGAAACGCCAGATGAAGGGGTTCGGCGGAATGCTCTCCTTCCGGGTCCGCGCCGGCGCGGAGAAAGCGATCGCGGCCACGTCCCGCACGAAGCTCTTCGTGAACGCGACGAGCCTGGGGGGCCCGGAGAGCCTGATCGAGCACCGCGCCTCGAGCGAGGGACCGAGCTCGATGACCCCGAAGAACCTGCTGCGGCTGTCCGTCGGCCTCGAGAACCCGCAGGACCTGGTCGAAGACCTCGACCAGGCGCTCCGCTAGCTCCCGCCGGCTCGACTACTCCGTCGCGCCGATCCGGACTCGCTCGCCCGGGCGAAGCCCCTCGCGGACCTCGGCGAAGCGGCTCGTCGTCTTTCCGACGACGATTCGTCGCGCGCGGGGCGAACCGAACGCCGACGTGACCCACGCGAACGACCCGCGCTCGTCGCTCTGCACCGCTTCGACCGGGATGAAGACCGCGTCCGCCACGGGCGCGCCGCGGATCGTGCAACGCGCGACCATGCCGGGCCGGAACCGGGGATCGTTCTGGTCGAGCGAGATCGTCACCGGGAAGGAGCGCGACTCGTTCTTCTCCGAGGCGCCGACGCTCCCGATGGAACGGAGCACGCCGCTCAACTTCCGCCCGGGAAACGCGTCCAGCTCGACGGTCGCGCGCTCGCCCGGCGCCAGGTGGTGGATCTCCGACTCCGGGACTCGCCCGTTGACCATCATCCTCGTGAGATCGGGCAGCGTGACGACCGTCGTGCCGCCCCAGACGGAGTCGCCGACCCGCAGCTTGCGCCGTTCGCCCGTCCGATCGAAGACGTCGCTGTGGACGGCGAGGCCGGGCGCGCGTGCGTTCACGGTGCACCACGCGATCCTCTTCTCGGCCTCGGCGATCTGGCGCGTGGCTTCCTCGAGCCGGATCGTGGAGAGGCGCACGGCAGCTTCCGCCTGCGCGACCGACACGCGGGTCCGCTCCCGCAAGAGCCCGAGCTGCGCCTTGTCTTTAGCCGTTTCGTCGAGCTTGCGGCGGATCCGGTCGGGGTTCGTCTGCTGGACGAGCGCGGCATGCCGGGCGCGGGCGAGCTCGAGGTCGGCGGCCGCCTGGTCCCGGCGGGACCGCGCGGTGCGGTACTCCTCCTGCGAGATGAAACCCTTCGCGACGAACGGCTCGAGCCCGGCGAGCTTCTCCTCTGCCTCCTTGAGCGTCCGTTCTCTCAGGGCGATGTCGTGCTCGGATTCACGCGCCGTGAGCGGCGCTCCCGTGTTGACGAACGCGGACAGGTCGCGCTCCGCGTTCTCCGTTGAGACCTGCGCCTCCTGCACCTCCGCGGTCGACTTCAGCCGCAGCGCCGCGAGCGCGAGCCGGGCCTGATCCGCCTCGGTCTCGAGCTCCCGGGCGCGGGCCCGCGCGACGTCCAGCTCCTTCTGGAACGGCGCTGGATCGAGCTGGAGGAGCCGATCTCCGGGGGCGACGAGACTCCCTTCCTCGACGAGCGACAGGATCTTCAGCTCGACGCCGGGCACGACCGCGCCGTAGGAGTCGGAGCGCTCCGGAGCGAGCGTTCCGACGAGCGGGACGGTCGGCTCGAGCGTCCCGCGGCGCACGACGAACTCTCCCGGCTTCTCGCCGCGCGTGCCCACGAGCGAGAAGAGCGCGAGGAGCAGGACGGATCCGCCGGCGACGAGGAGCGCGGGGCGCGTCCGACGCCAGTCCGCGGCGCGGCGGACGGCGTCCTTCAACGAAGGGAAGGCGGCGCTCACGGCAGTTCCAGAAAGGGTTTCACGTGGAGCCGGCCCGAAGAATACAGGCAATCGAGCTGCGCGAGCAGGATCGCGACCCGGGAGTCGAGCTCGTAGAGCCGGGCGGCGTTCAAGAGGTTCTCTGCGTCGACGACGTTGAAGTTGTCGGACAGCCCCTTTTCGAACCGGAGGCGCGCGACTTCCGCCTGGAGCTCCGCGACCTCCTCGTTCGCCGCGGCGATCTCGTGGTTCCGCTTCAGGGACTCGAGACGCCGGTAGGCCCGCCGGATCTCCCGGGCGAAGTCGTCCCCGAGGAGGAGGTAGTTGCGCTTGCGGACGCCGAGCTCGATCTCGGCCTGGCGCTTCTGGGCGTGGAGCACCGTGGAGTTCAGGCCGTACTGGGAGCTCAGGCCGAAGACGAGGGCGGGGTTGCGCGCCTCGAGGGCGTCGCCGGCGCTCCGCCCCGCACCGGAAGCCTCGTACC
>DASRPJ010000461.1:0-14178 GCA_035646435.1 Thermoanaerobaculia bacterium
CTTCTCGCGTTTCCCGCGCGGTGGCGGCATACGGACCTCGCCGACTTTCTGCGGAGGCGACGGCTGGACCGACGGGGTGGCCTTTTTCTGGCCATCGGGATCACGGGAATGGTCGTGGCGCTCGGGGCCTATACGCCCTACTACACGTTTCTCTTCAAGTCGCTCGGTTTTCTCTTCCGCGCGATTCGCGTTCCGGCCCGCGGCGTCGTCCTGCTCCACGTCGCGCTCGGGGTGCTCGCCGCGTGGGGTCTTTCTCTTCTCCTGCGCCGCGTCCGGAGCCGGCTCGAGCGCGGCGCTTTCGTCGCCGCGGCCCTTCTCCTGACCGCGATCGAGTATCGCGCGGCGCCGATCGACTTCCACCCGGTGGACCCCGTCCCCGCGCCGGTCTACCGGTGGCTCGGGAAAGTCGCGCCGCCGGGCGCGGTGCTCGAGCTTCCGATCGGCTTCGACTACGACGCGGAGCACGTCTTCCGCTCGCCCGCCCACTGGAAGCGGCTCGTCAACGGTTATTCGGGGTTCGCTCCGCGCCATTATGCGGAGCTTCAAGGCGCCTTCGAAGAGCGCCCTGTGCCGGATCGGGCGTGGGAACGCGTCCGCGCGCTGGGGGCGGCCCTCCTCGTCTTCCACCCGCACGAGGTCGAGGGCCTCGCTCGCCTGAATTACTCGAGCGCGGTGCGGCGCGCGCTCACGTCCGGCGCGCTCGAGACGCTCGGCAGCTTCCCGCACGGCGCGGACCGCGACTTCGTCTTCCGGGTCCTGCCCGCGCCGCCCTTCGAGACGGGCATCTCGCAGAAAGACCGCGAGCACGCCGCCGCGGAGTTCCGCCGCCTGACGTCGGTCGCGGAGACCGAGCTCGCGCCGCCTTTCGGCGTGATCGACTTCCCGGTCGAGGACGCGGAGGTCGTCGCGGGCACGTGGGGTTACGGGTGGGCCCTCGACGACTCCGGGATCGCGGAGATCCGCGTCGCGACGGAGCTCGGACCCGCGACGCCCGCGGTCGTCGGCGGGACACGGCCCGACATTCCCGCGGCGTATCCGGGGTACGCCGACGCGGCGCGCTCGGGCTTCGGGTTCCTCGTGCCGAACGTCCCGGCCGGGACTCACACGCTCTCGCTCACGATCGTCGGCAAGGACGGCGGCGAGCGAGTCCTCACGAGACGGGTGCGCATTCGCTGACCGTATAATCCGGCGCCCTCATGGAACCGGAAACGACGGCAATTTCACGCATCGGCGAGCGCACGGGCCGCGAGGCCACCGCGCGCGGGTGGCTCTACAACCGCCGTTCTTCCGGAAAGATCCAGTTCCTGATCGTTCGTGACGGTACGGGGTACCTCCAGACGGTCGTCGTGAAGGCGGACGTTTCGCCCGAGACGTGGGCCGAGGCGGAGCGGGCAACCCAGGAGTGCTCCCTCGCGGTCTACGGAACGGTGCGCGAGGACAAGCGCGCGCCCGGCGGCTACGAAATGAGCGCCTCGAAGGTGGAGATCCTCGGGCCGTCCGAGGGTTACCCGATCACGCCGAAAGAGCACGGCGTCGACTTCCTCCTCTCGCAGCGGCACCTCTGGATGCGCTCCGCGCAGCAGCACGCGGTCCTCAAGGTCCGCTCCGAGGTCTCCCAGGGGATCCGGGACTTCTTCCACGAGCGGGACTACGTGTTGATCGACTCGCCGATCCTGACCGGCTCCTCGGTCGAGGGGACGTCGACGCTCTTCGAGACCGACTACTTCGGCGAGAAGGCGTACCTCTCGCAGTCGGGGCAGCTGTATCTCGAGCCCGCGGCGGTCGCGTTCGGAAAGGTCTACTGCTTCGGCCCCACGTTCCGGGCGGAGAAGTCGAAGACGCGCCGCCACCTGACCGAGTTCTGGATGATCGAGCCCGAGGTCGCGTTCCTCGAGTTCGACGGCCTCTGCGACCTCGCGGAGGAGTTCGTCGTCTCGTTGATCGCCCGCACCCTCGACCGGTGCGCCGAGGACCTGAAGCGGCTCGAGCGCGATGTCAAGAAGCTCGAAGCGGTCGTTCGGCCGTTCCCGCGAACGACGTACAGGGAGGCGGTCGCGAAGCTCGCGGCGGCCGGCTTCGAGATGAAGTTCGGCGACGACCTCGGCGCCGACGAAGAGACGGCGCTCGTCGCCGGGAACGACCGGCCGCTCATCGTTTCCCGCTTCCCCGCGGCCATCAAGTCGTTCTACATGCAGCCGGACCCGGAAGACCCCGACGTCGTGCTCGGCCTCGACATGCTCGCGCCGGAGGGTTACGGCGAGATCATCGGAGGCTCGCAGCGCATCCACGATCTCGAGCTGCTCGAGCGCCGGCTCGCCGAGCACAAGCTCCCGCGCGAGAAGTACGAGTGGTACCTCGACGTGCGCCGCTACGGGACCTTTCCGCACTCCGGGTTCGGGATGGGGCTCGAGCGCTTCGTGACGTGGATGTGCGGGATCCACCACCTTCGCGAGGCGATTCCGTACCCTCGAACGCTGAAGCGGATCTACCCCTAGCCCTTTCGGCGAGACCGAGATCACCTCGCCTCTTTTCTTCTTTTACAATCCAGATATGAGAAGCAGGGTATCGGCCAAAGGACGGGTCAGGATTCCGAAGAGGATTCGTGACCTGTATGCGATGTGGCCCGGAACCGAGGTGGAGTTCGAGCCTCGGGAAGAAGGTGCCCTCCTGGGAAGGAATCATCCCTTCTGGGACGCGATCGGCTCTCTCCGGGAGGGCTGGCGTTGGCCCCGGGGTATCCCTCACACGGTCGATTCCTATGTCGATCTGGTCCGTGGCGGATCCTATGAGGAGCTGACGCGGGTACAGTCTTCGTCGCAACGACGTCGTCGGTGATTGCCGCGGTCGACCCGAACGTCTTGATCGACACCCAGATCGAGCCACTGCAATGACTGCGAAGCTCCCCACGGTGGGCGTCGTCTCTCTCGGCTGCGCGAAGAATCTCGTCGATACCGAGGTCATGCTCGGCCACCTCCAGCGGGCCGGACACGAGATCGTGCCGGACTCGGCTGCGCGCGTCGTCCTCGTCAATACGTGCGGCTTCATCGACCGCGCGAAGGAGGAGTCGGTCGAGGCGATCCTCGAGCAGGTCGAGCGGAAGCGGCGCGGGGAGATCGACCGCGTCGTCGTCGCCGGCTGCATGGTTCAGAAGTACGGGCGGGAGCTCGCGGCGGAGATCCCCGAGGTGGACTCTTTCGTCGGCCTGGACGAGCTCGAGCGCGCGCCGGAAGCGGCTGCCGGGCTGCCGACGTTCCCGCGCTTCACCGACAAGCCCCTCGCGACCCGGCTCTACGACGAGGCCGCCCCCCGCGTGCTCTCGAAGCGGCGCGGCTACGCCTACCTCAAGGTCGGCGAGGGTTGCGACAACCCGTGCACGTTCTGCACGATCCCGCAGATGCGCGGGAAGCAGCGCAGCCGGACGGTCGAATCGCTTCTGGCGGAAGCGGCCGCGCTCGAGGCGCAGGGCGTCTCCGAGCTCGTGCTCATCTCCCAGGACACGACGCGCTACGGCGAGGACCTCGGGCTCGGACGCGGCGGGCTCGCGCACCTGGTGGAACGCCTGCTGGCCGAAACCGGCTTCCCGTGGGTCCGGTTCCTTTACGCGTATCCGAAGACGCTCGACGAGTCGGTGCTCCGCCTCATGGCGAGGGCCCCGCGTTTCGTCCCGTACGTCGACATCCCCCTCCAGCACGTGTCCCGAAGCGTCCTCGCAAAGATGCGCCGGGGCGGGGACTCCGCGTCTTACCTCGCCCTCGTGGAGCGGATGCGCGAGATCGTGCCGGAGATCTCTATCCGCACGACGTTCATCGTCGGGTTCCCCGGCGAAGGCGAGGCCGAGTTCCGCGAGCTCTGCGAGTTCGTCCGGCGCGCGGAGCTCGACAACGTCGGGGTCTTCACGTACTCGCCCGAGCCGGGTTCGGGCTCCGAGCCTCTCGGGGACCCGGTGCCCGCCGCGGAAAAGGAGCGGCGCCGCGAGTTCCTGCTCTCGCTGCAGCGGCCGATTGCTCGCGGGAAGAGCCGGGCGCTCTCCGGGCGGGTCCTCGAGGCGATCGTGGAGGGGGTGTGCGAGGAGACCGAGCATCTCCTCGAGGGACGGCTGCGCTCGCAGGCTCCCGAGATCGACGGGCGCCTGCTGATCAACGACACGGGGGAGCGGGACGTCCGGCCGGGAGACATCGTGAGCGTGCGGATCTCCCAGGCGCACGAGTACGACGTCGTCGGCGCGATCGTCTGAAGACCATGCACGTCGTGCGCGACCCGCTTCGCGCGACCGACCTGCCGCGCGGCGGCATCGCCACAATCGGGAACTTCGACGGCGTTCATCTCGGGCATCGGCGGATCCTGGAAACGGTCGTCGCCCGGGCGCGGGAGGCCGAGCGGCCGTCGATCGCGCTCACGTTCGAGCCGCACCCCCTGGCGGTTCTCCGCCCGGACCGGGCGCCCCGCCGCCTTCAGACCCTTCCGCAGAAGGAGGAGGCCCTCGAATCGCTCGGAGTCGAATACCTGCTCGTGATCCCCTTCACGCGCGATTTCTCCCTCACGGAGCCGGAGGAGTTCGTTCGATCGGTCCTCAAAGAGCGCCTCGCGGTCTCCGAGATGTACCTGGGAAGCCACTTCGCCTTCGGGCGCGGCAAGCGGGGCGACCTCGGCCTTCTCCAGCGGATGGGCCCGGAGTGCGGGTTCGTCGCGTCGGGCGTCGAGGAGGTCGTGCACGAAGGCGATCCGGTCTCCTCGACGGCGATCCGCAGCGCGCTCGGGCGCGGCGACGTCGCGCGCGCCAACGCGATGCTCGGCCGGGAGTACGAGATGGACGGCATCGTCGCGCGGGGCGATCGCGTCGGGCGGAAGATCGGATACCCGACGATCAACCTCGATCCGGACAACGAGATGCACCCCGCGGACGGCGTGTACGCGACGCGGATCCACATCCGGTCCTTCGGGAGGCGTTTCGACTGCGTCACGAACATCGGGCGCCGCCCGACGCTGTACGAGGAGTACGCGACGACGATCGAGACCTACATCCTCGACTTCGCCTCCGACGTCTACGGCGAGCGGGTCCGCCTCTTTTTCCACGAGCGGCTGAGGGAAGAGCGAACCTTCCCCTCCGTCACGGCGCTCACGGAGCAGATCGGCCGCGACATCGTGGCCACGCGGGAGTACTTCTCAAACGTTCGCGGGGACTCTCCTTCCGATGAGAAGGCGTAGGGCCGCGAGCAGAACGAGCGCGGCACCGAAGGTGACGACGATCGTGGCACCGGTCGGGAGGTCGAGGAGGTAGGAGAGGTACACCCCTGCCCCCGACACGACCGCGCCGAGCGCCCATCCGATCGCGAGGCGCGTTCCGATCCGCTGCGAGAAGAGCATCGCCGAGACCGCCGGGACGATCAGAAACGAAAACACGAGGAGCACGCCGGCCACCGCGACCGACGACGTCACGACGAACCCGAAAGAGACGTAGAAGAGGAAGTCCCAGAACCGGATCGAGATCCCTCGCCGCTCCGCCTCCGCTTCGTTCGTGGAGATCAGCAGGAACTTTTCGCGGAAGATCCAGTGAAAGACCCCGACGAGCGCGTAGAGGGCGGCGGTCCTCGCCAGCTCGGGCCAGGAGACCGAGAGGAGATGACCGACGAGCATGTCCTTCAGGTGCTCCGTCTCGCGGGTTGCCTTGGACATCGCGAGGATGGCCGCCGCTGCCGCGACCGCGTAGGCGATTCCGATGATCGCCTCCTGTGGAATCCGGGTTCGCCGGTGCACCCTCGTGAACGCGAAGACCGCCGCTCCGAGAAACGTGAACGCCAGGGAGAAGACGTAACCCATGCGTGAGTGGACGTCGTGGCCGAAGAGGTACGCAATCGTCGTCCCCAGCGCCGCGATCTGGGCGAGAGAGAGGTCGACGAAGATCACCCCGCGCTCGACGACGTGGACGCCGAGGTAGGCGTGAATGCCCGTCAGGATGAGGCCGGCGACGAACGCCGGCAGCAGGAATTCGAGTACGGTCATGGCGGGCCTGCGCTCACCGGGGCCGGCTCTTCAGCGCGTCCGCGAGGAGCTTCACGTCGTAGTCGAAGAGCGCGACGTAGTCTTTCGCCGCCGGGACGCCCCCCACGGACGGAATGAACGTCAGGAGCTTCGCTCCCGTTTTCTGCCCGATCGACCCCGGCCCGCGCTCGTCGAAATAGGGCTCCATGAGAATGACCGGGATCTTTCGCGCCCGCATCAGGTTGATCAACTGGACGGTGTGCGTCGGAGAGGGCGGTATCCCCGGCTTCGGCTCGATGTAGCCCGCGGCCTTCAGGCGAAACCGCTTCAGGAAGTTGGGCCAGGAGTTGTGGTACGTGACGACCTCCGTCCCTGCGAACGGGGCGAGCAGGGCATCCCACCGTTTTTCTCCTTCGGTGAGCTTCGCCTCGAACGCGGCCAGGTTCGCCCGGTACTCGGTGCCCCCCGGAGGGTCGAGCGCCGCCAGCTTCGCCGCGATCGACCGCGCGATCACCCGGCCGTTCCGCGGATCGAGCCAGTAGTGCGGGTTGCCGAACGGATGCACGTCCCCCATCGCGCGCGTGACGACGCCCGTCGGCCGTTCCAGGATCTCGCATCCGACCGAGGCGTCGAGGTACCCGGGGGAGCCGGGGCGGACCTTGCCGTTGCGGCTCTGGTCGAGCAGCGGCGGGAGGTAGCCGATCTCGAGGTCGAGACCGGCGACGATCAGAAGGTCGGCGCGCGAGAGCCTCAGGATGAAGGAGGGCTTCGGTTCGACGAAGTGGGGGTCCTGGTACCCCTTCGCGAGCGAGACGGCCTCGATGCGCTTGCCCCCGACCGACTGGGCGATCGAAGCGAGATCCGCCGTCGTGGTGACGACGCGGACGACGGCGAGAGCCGGGGCAGAGACGAGCAGAAGGGACGCGAGGGCGAGAATCTTTTTCATGAGAGACCTCTAGAACGAATGGGCGCCGTGGGCGCCGATCGAGAATTGGAGCTGCAGGAATCCTTCGTTGGCGGTGATGCCGCCCGCGTAGCGCCGCCGCCGGAACTCGCCGCGGAGCTGCGAGAACTCGCTCGGCCAGAAAGTCAGGGTCACCGCCTCTCCCCGGTCGCGGAGCGTGTCGTCGTCTGCCCGGTCGGAGAACTCGTACCGTCCGCCGGCGAACCAACGGCGCGCGAGGCGCCAGTCGCCTCCGACGAAGAAGCCGCGCGAGGATTGCTTTCCTTCCGGCTGCTCCCGCCGGCTGCGGAAGAGCTCGCTCCGCAGGATGAACTGGCGATAGGGCCGGCCGGAGAGCGGCTTCCACCGGTAGACGAGGTGGATGTTCTCGAGCGTCGTCTTCGCGTCTTCCGAGGTGCCGTTCGACCCGCGTCCCCACGAAGCGCCGACCTCGACGTTGTGGTCGTCCCCGAAGTCGCGGTACGCGCGGTAGTGGCCCAGAAAGGCCAGGTCGCTGCGCGACGGGGCTTCGAAGAGTCCCTCCGACTCGCCGCGGAAGAGCTGCAGGGTGAGCTCCGAAAACGTGTCCCCGAACGGAAAGATCCTCGCGACCGAGACTCCCGCGTCGTTCCACCCCTCCTCGCCGAGCAGGTTCGTGAGCGGCAGCGGCTCGTCCACCCAGGGGAGCGTGTGGAAGTGCATGAGGTTGACTTTTCCGAACTGCGCCTTGAACTTTCCCGCCTTGACGAGGAGGTCCGCGGGCAGGCTCGTGAGGGTGATGAAACCTTCCTCCAGCTCGACCTCGTCGTCCGTGATAGCGACGAAGAAGTCCGCCCGCGCATAGGGATCGACGACGGCCTGGAACGTGATCTCCGACTCCAGCATCTGGAGCGAAGGCCGGTCCTCGACTTCGTTTCTTCCGGTCACGCCGACGAAGTTGCCGATGACCGCGATCGCGGGGTTGAAGTATGAGGCGCTCGAGGCCCCGGTCCCCGAGGGCGGGGGAGTGGGCGTTTCCTCCGGCAGGGCCGGCGTCGCCTCGGCGGGGGGCGTGGCCTCGACGGGCGCGAAGGTCTCGGGCGACGGCGCGGGCGTGGGCGTCGGAGTGGGCTCCTGCGCGCGGCCCACGGCCGGTGGAATGGCGATGCACAGAACGAGAAGGGACTTCCCGAATCGGCTCATGAGAACCTCCCTGTGAAGAGGGGAGATGTCCCCGGACGACGCGCCCGGGGCCGGGTTCTAGGCCGAAACGGGAGGAGCGCGCCCGACGGAGGGAGGGAGCGGGATCGAGCGGAGCGCGATCGAGCGGGCAAGCGCGTGCCGAACGGCGGTGCGCTCCGGGGCTGCAATGACGAGGGGCGCCGGGGCCGAAACGAGCGGACGGTGCGCGCGGCACGCGAGGCAGTCGTGGGAGACCCCGGAGCTCTCGACCGAAACCGTGGAGACCTCGAGAGCTCCGTCGGGGATCGCCGACTGCGGCTCCGGATGAATGCCGAAGGCCGCCGACGCCGCGAGCACCGCGGCGACGAGCAGCCAGAATCGGGCAGGTCCCCGGCGAGCCATGCGCGTCATCCTACTCCCCGAACGGGCGTACGACCGCCGGCATTCCGCAGGAACCCCGGGCCGCCGTCTAGAATGGCGCGGTGTCGGAACCCGTCGCTCGCACGCCCGTTCTCGCAGGCGCGGTCTCCGACGCGAACGCCCTCAAGCGCCGGATGTACTGGCTCCTGGGGCTCACGTTCGTCCACGTGTTCGGCGAAGGGGGTATCGGACTCTACGAAGCCCTCCGAACCGGGAGCCTCGCGCTCCTGGCCTTCTCGATCGAAAGCGCGATCGAAGGGGGGGCGGCCTTTCTCGCAGTGCGACACCTGCGCCTCCTCGCCGACGAGGAGCAGGACCACGCGCGCAACGACCACGCTCTCGCGCGGTGGATCGGCGTCTCCTTCCTCCTGCTCGGAACGTACGTTCTCGTCCGGGCGCTTTTCGAGCTCGCCCGGGGGTCGCAGGCGGAGGAGAGCCTGCTCGGTCTCTTCCTGACCCTCTTCGCGTCGTTCGGGATGCCTTTCATCGGCTGGTTCAAGTGGCGGACCGCCCGGCAGCTCGGGAGCAAAGGCCTCGCGGCGGAGGCGAAGGAGTCGATCTCGTGCTCGGCGCTCTCGTTCCTGACCCTGATCGCGATGGTGGGAGGGCTGGCGGGGGCGCCGGCGTGGCTCGACCCCGCCCTTTCGCTCCTGATGGTGCCGTGGTTCCTCCGCGAAGGCTTCGCCCACGTGAAGGGAAGGGTGCACGCGCACATTCACTGACCGCTTCGCCTTGAATCGGCTGGCCGTATTCATGCATATTTCTGGATCGGAGGAACATTGATGGCCAACAACCCGAACGTCCACGAGGTTTCCGACGGGACCTTCGACGGAGACATCCTGAAGAGCCCGACGCCCGTCCTCGTGGATTTCTGGGCTCCTTGGTGCGGACCCTGCCGAACGGTGGCGCCAATCGTGGACGACCTCGCGAACCAGTACGCGGGCAAGCTGAAGGTGGCGAAGGTCAACGTCGACGAGTCGCAGCAGGTCGCCTTCCAGTACCAGGTGACCTCGATCCCGACGTTCATCCTGTTCAAGGATGGCCGCGTCGCCGACCGCGTCCTCGGCGCTCTTCCTCGCAGCGAATTCGTCAAGTTCATCGACCGCAATTTGACCGGCGCCTGACCCCCTCCACATCCTGCGAGGGATCTGACCTCCCCTCGGGGATCGACCCCACGTAATATGACCGGGATGGCGGCGTCGCGAGTTCTCGTCCTCTTCGCCCGGGCGCCCCGGAGGGAGGCGCGCGAAAAGGGTCTCGCTTCCGCGTCCGGCGAGCGCCTCTTTGCGGCTTTCGCGCGGGGCTGGATCGATGCGGCCGCCTTATGCGGAGCGCGCGTGCTGGTGGCGACGCCACCCGGGGACCGGCCGGCGTGGCGCCAGGCCCTTCCCGACGCCCGGTTTGCGTTCCTCGAGCAACGGGGGGACTCTCTCGGCAGCCGGCTCGAGGACGCGGCGCGGCGGGCTTCCGCGCCGGGCGGCTGCGTCGTGCTCGTCGGCGGGGACGTCGCGCCGTCCGCGCCGAATCTGACGGCCGCCTTCGAACGTCGCGAAGCCGGGGTCGACGCGGTCGTCTCTCCGGCCGGCGACGGCGGGGTCTCGCTCGTCTCCCTTCGAGACGAGGACCTCGGCCTGCTCGGCCAATTTGCGCCGAGGCGTGCCGACGTCTTCTCCCGCCTCTCGAGGTCTCTCGCCCGCCGCGGCCGCCGGATCGCCGTCGTCGCGCCCGCTCATGACGTCGACGGCCGCCGCGAGCTCGGCCGTCTCATTCGGACGACCGCCTTTCCCTCGTTCGAGCTGGAGGCCCTGGCCCGCGCCGTCCTCGACGAGAAACGCTGGGACCCCGCTCCTATCGCGCCCCGGTTCAATCGCCTCCTGCACGTCGAGCCCCTCGCCTCGCGCGGTCCGCCCCGCGCCGCCTGACGCGTTCCCCGAGCTCGCGCTTCCGTCAGGAGGTGGTTTCTTGCCCGCGAGGTCTCTACCCGTTTCGATCGGTCCGCCCGCTGGTGCCGAATACCCGTTCGTGCCGTCGGTGTCGCTCGACACTCTCTGGTTCCAGGTCGCCGGCACGATCTGCAACCTGAAGTGCACGCACTGCTTCATCTCCTGCTCTCCGACGAACCACAACCACGAGATGCTGTCCCTCGCGCAGGTGCGGGAGCGCCTGGAGGAGGCCGTGCGGCTCGGCGTCCGCGAGTACTACTTCACGGGCGGCGAGCCATTCTTAAACCCGGAGATCCTGCCGATCCTCGAAGAGACCCTTCGCCAGGGGCCCGCTTCGGTCCTCACGAACGGCGTCTTCTTGACGCCGGAGCGCTGCCGGCGTTTGAAGGAGCTCTCCGACGCGTCCGACTACTCGCTCGACCTTCGCGTCTCGATCGACGGCTACACCGCAATCGAGAACGACTCGATCCGCGGAGCGGGGACGTTCGAGAAGATCCTGCGGGGGATCGCGAACCTGGCCGACACCGGCCTGAACCCGGTCGTCACGGTCACGGAGGCCTGCGACGGGGCCGGCACCGCGGAGGGCCGGGCCCGGTTTCTCGCCTGGATGCGATCGATCGGGATCTCGCGCCCCCGCCTGAAAGTGCTCTCGCTCTTCCGCATCGGCGCCGAGGAAGGGCGACTCCGCGCGTACGAGTCATGGGAGACCCTGCGAGGGCGGGAGCTGTCGTGGGGGGAAGCCGAGAAGCTCCAGTGCTCGTCGTGCCGGATGGTCACCTCCCGCGGCGTCTACGTGTGCCCGATCCTGATCGACGAGCCGCGGGCGATGATGGGGCGGACCCTCGGGGAGACGCTGCGGCCCTTCGAGCTCCGCTACGCGGCGTGCTTCACCTGCCACGAGTTCGGTGTCACGTGCCGGACGTGACGCGGCTCGCCTTTTTCGGCGGCGTCTACAGCAACTCGACCGCTCTCGCGAACGCCGTTGCCGGCGCGCGGAGAGAGGGGGTCGACGCGCTCTACGCACTCGGGGACTTCGGCGGTTTCGGGCCGCACCCCGACCGGGTCTTCCCGATCCTGCTCGACGCCGGAGTTCAGTGCATCCAGGGCAACTACGAGGAGTCCCTCTCTTCGGGTGCGGAGGACTGTCACTGCGGGTACACGGACCCGCGCGACAACCACTTCGCGCAGATCTCGTACGACTACACCGCGTCGAACACGTCCCCCGAGTGGAAGCGTTGGATGGGAAGCCTGCCGAAGACGCGCCGGCTGGACGTCGCTGGACGCCGCGTTCTCCTCGTGCACGGCTCGCCGCGGAAGATCAACGAGTTCCTGTGGGAATCCACCTCGCCGGTCGCCTTCCTGGAGAAGATGCTCGCGGACGCCGGCGCCGACGTCCTCTTGTGCACGCACACCGGGCTCCACTGGAAACGGCAGCTGCCGTCCGGGCGGATCGTCGTGAACGCCGGGGTTCTCGGCCGGCCCGCCAACGACGGGCGGACGAACGTCTGGTACTCGGTCGTATCGTTCGGCGCCGACGTGTCGGTCGAGTTCGTCCCCGTCGAGTATGACTTCGCGACGCTCGCGGAAGAGATGCGTCGGGAGGGGCTGCCGGAGGAGTTCTCCGAGACGATCTCGACGGGGTGGTGGACCACGTGCCTCGAAATCCTCCCCGCGAAGGAACGAGAAAGAGGAAGGTATTGATGAAAGCGGCTCAATCGACAGTTGGGGACAGATTTCAAATCTGTCCCCGGATGTACGCCTGGAGGAAACGTGCCTAGCTACTACCTCTCCGAAGACCTCGCGCGATTCCCCGACATGGGAAAGACGCAGCCGAAGCTCTGGGACCTGTACCTCAAGTGGTACAGCGCCACGATGGAGAAGGGCGCGCTCGACGAGAAGACGAAGAAGCTCATCGCCTTCGCCGTCGCGTTTTCCATCCAGGAGCCGTACTGCATCGACTCCTACGCTTCCGCGTGCTCCGACGCGGGGATCAGCCCGGAGGAGATGGCCGAGGCGGTCAACGTGGCCGCCGCGATCCGGGGGGGCGGAACCCTCGCCCACTGGGTCCAGGCGTGCAACACGATGACCCGGAAGGGCTGATCACGCGCCGGCGCGTCGCGATCGTCGGCGCCGGGCCGATCGGGCTCGCGGCCGCGTTCCGGTCGACCGAGCTCGGTCACGACGTGTCCGTGTTCGAGGCCGAGGACGTGGGGCACGCGCTCACGCGATGGGGCGACACCCGGTTCTTCAGCCCGCTCGGCATGAACGTCCCCGCGGGATTTCGTAACCTTGGCGTCGGCCTTCTCCCTCCGGACGACGCGCTCCTGACCGGAAGGGAGATGGTCGAACACGTGCTGAAACCGGTGGCGGCGTCCCCGCTAATCGCGGAACGGATCCGGACTCGCCACCGGGTCCGCGCCATCGGCCGAGCCGGGATGACGCGCGGCGACTATCCCGGTCATCCGCTGCGCGCGGAGCGGCCTTTTCAACTCCTCGTGGAGACGCCGGCGGGGGAGCGCCGGTTCGAGGCGGACGTCGTGCTCGACGCTTCCGGAGTCACGGGGCGGCCCAACCCGATGGGATCGGGCGGGATCCCCGCGGTGGGGGAGCGCGCGCTCTCGGGCCGGCTCGCGCGGGACCTCGGCGCGCTGGAGGACCGCATGGGTTCTCTCGGGGGACGCCGGATCCTGCTCGTGGGGCACGGGCACTCCGCGGCGACGGCGGTCGCCCGCCTCGCGCGGCTCGCGGCCGGCGACCCCGCCACCCGCGTGACCTGGGCGGTGCGCTCCGCCAACCGGAGGCCGATCGCGGAAATCGCCGACGACCCGCTGCCGGAGCGCGCCCGGATCGCTTCGGCCGCGAACGACTTCGCTCACGATCCGCCACCGTTCCTGACCGTCCTGCGCAAGGCGTCGGTCGAGGGCCTCGAGGCCCGCGACGGCGCGACCCGCGTCCGGTTCTCTTCCGGAGTCGAGGACGAGTTCGACGCGGTCGTCGCGCTCACCGGGTTCCGGCCGGACCTCTCGTTCGTCAGCGAGCTCGCCCTCGAGATCTCCCCCGCGACGGAGGGTCCGGCGCTTCTCGCCCGCTCGCTCACGAACGTCACCGACTGCCTCTCCGTTGCCGCCGTGTCGGCCGACGACCTCCGCTCGGGAGAGCCCGGCTTCTATTTCGTCGGCGCCAAGAGCTACGGACGGTCGCGCACTTTCCTCCTGCGTACGGGTCTCGCGCACGTGGAAGCGATCATCGGCACGATCGGTTCCTCGACCGGCACGGCTTTCGCGTAATCGATCGTGTTTCCCGCTCGTCTCTTCGAGTGGGGAAGCCACCGCGCGGAGGCGGCGGGAACAAGCCGAGCCGCCAGAAGCGTTTGGAGGAGAGTATGAAGAAAGCAGTCTGGCTCGCCGCCGGGGTCGGAGTTCTCGTCGCGCTCTTCTTCCTGCTCGGGGGGCGGAAGAAGTCCGAGGAGAAGTACCGCACCGCGAAGGTGGATCGCGGCGACGTGACCCAGACGGTCACCGCGACCGGGTCGCTCTCCGCCGTCACGACGGTCGCCGTCGGAAGTCAGGTCTCCGGGATCATTTCGAGGCTGAACGCCGACTTCAACAGCCAGGTGAAGAAGGGCGACCTTCTCGCCGAGCTCGATCCGACGCCCTTCCAGGAGAAAGTCAACGCGAGCCGCGCCGGCCTCGAAAAGGCGCAGGTCGAGATGCGCAATACGCGAATCGGGCT
>DASRPJ010000462.1:0-8567 GCA_035646435.1 Thermoanaerobaculia bacterium
AACGCGATCCACTTCTCGTCGGGCGAGACCCGGAACTCGGTCGCCGCCACGCTGGTCAGATGCGCACGCTCGTCGCTGCCGTCCAGATCGATCGAGTTGAGCGCCCGCTTGTCCTCTTCCTCGAACGTCGTGAAGTAGACGCGGTCGCTGGCCGATCCGAATTGAGGCTGGACTCCACGCTCGGTGATGAGAGTCGGCTTGCCCCCCGTAGCCGGGATCCAGTAGAGCCCGCGGTCCCGCGACCAGAGCCGCGAGCGGAGTCCCCCTCCCGCGATGGCGCGGTAGACGATCCTGGTCCCGTCAGGAGTGAACACCGGCTCGGCGAAATGCCCCGGCGAGCTCGTGACCACCCGCCCTTCGCCGCCGCGCGCGGGGGCGACCCGGATCGCGCCGAGCTTCTCGTCGTCCCAGCTCACGTAGACGACCGAGCGTCCGTCGCGGGAGAACGAAGGGTAGTACTCGAGGTGATCCGTCTGACGCGTGAGACGGCGCGGTGCGCCGTCCGGAAGATCGCGGATCCAGATGACTCCGAGAGCCTGATAGAGGACCTGATCCTCCCGGGGCGAGACCTCGACCCACCGCAGCATCCTCACCGGAAACCTCTCCGGCGCGACCTCGACCGGAAAGCGCACCGCGGTGGTCACCTCTCTGGTATCCGCGACGTGGAACGGAATCTCGCTGACGTTCCTCGTGGCGATGTCGATCCGGCGGATGCCTCCTCCCGACCAGAACACGATCGAGCGGTTGTCCGGCGTCCACGCCATGGCCGGGTAGACGCCGTGGATCGCCCAGGTCTCCTGCATGTCGCGGTCGAGGCCGTCGTAGAGAGCTCGCTCGCGGCCCGACGCGAGGTCCTTGACGAAGAGCACCGTCTTGAAGCGCACGCGGCGCACGAACGCGAGCCACTTGCCGTCGGGCGACGGCGTCGGACGGACCGCGCCGCCCGGCCCGCGCACGAAACGATCCGTGCGGCCGGTCACGCGGTCGAGCCTCTGGATCGCGTAGATCCCCTCGTGCGGGTTCTTGTTGTACTGGAAGATCCGTCCCGGCGTGACGTCCTGGCTGTAGAAGAGGTAACGGCCGTCGGGGGAGAAGACGGGCTCCCCCAGGTCCTTCTGCTCGTTCGATCGCTTCACGACCTGCGTCCCCTCCCCCCCCGAGCGGTGATAGAGCCAGATCTCGCCCGCGCCGAGCGAGCGCGTGCCCGTGAAGTGCTTGCGCACCGCGAGGAAGTCGCCGTCCGGAGACCAGGCCGGGCTGTTGGGGAGGCGGAAGTCCTCCTTCGTCACCTGGCTCGGTTTGGTCCCGTCCCGCTCCATCACCCAGACGTTGTCTCCGCCCGACCGGTCGGAAGTGAACGCGATGCGCTTTCCGTCCGGCGAGTAGCGCGGCTGCATGTCCCACGACACGCCGGACGTGAGCGCCCGCGCCTCCCCCCCGCCGATCGGGAGCGCGTAAACGTCGCCGAGGAGGTCGAAAGCGATCTCCTTTCCGTCCGGGGAAACGTCGAGGCTCATCCACGTCCCCTCGTCGGTGTCGATCTTCGCCTCGAGCGGCATCGGGTAAGCGGGCGCTTCGACGTCCCACTTCTTCTCCTCGGGCTTCTTTTTCTCGTCCGCCGCCGATGGCGTCGCGGGCGCCGTCGGACCGGGGGTCGGCGTGGGCGCCGGCGGTGCGGCCGGAGTGGGCTGCGCCACGGGCTCCGGCGGACGCTGTCCCATCGTCGGTGCGGCAGAAAGGAAAACGGTCAGGAGAGAGAGCGGCAGGACGAGCAGGAGGAAAACCTTCGCTGTCTTCATCGCTTTCCTTTTTCGAGAGGGTCGCGGGGCGGAGCTTATACAACCGGCCGCAGCGGACCCTCGAGCTTCTAGCGGGCGAGCAGCACGGAGACGCTGTTGCCTTCGCTGTTCGCCGTGACGACGTCCGGCTTTCCATCGCGGTTCAGGTCGCCGACGGCGATGCCCCACGGTCCCCGGCCGACGGAGATCGGCGAGCCGGGCGCGGCCTTGAAGCCGCCCTTCCCGTCGCCGCTCAGGACCGCCACCCCCGACGGGTGCACGCCGAGCGCGAGATCGTTCTTTCCATCGCGGTCGAAGTCGTCCACCCGGACCTTCCATGAGCGGCCTCCCGCTTCGATCGGGCGCGATGGCGTAAAGCGGCCCTGGCCGTCGTTGACGAGGATCGTAAGGGCTTGCGAGTCGTCATGGCTCAACACGAGGTCGAGCGCCCGGTCGCCGTTCACGTGTCCCGCGGCGGCGAAGTAGGGCCGCTCGCGGACGCGGTAAGGCGAGCCCGGCGCCGGCGCGAGCCCTCCCCGCCCGTCTCCGAAAAGGACCGTGACGGTGTGGCCGCTGACGTCCGGCGTCGCGACGTCCGGCCGGCCGTCGCCGTTGAAGTCGCCGACCGCGAGGGGATAGGGCGCGCGCCCGACGGGGAACGGCGAACCGGCAGCCGGACGGAAACCGCCGCGGCCGTTACCCAGAAGCACCGAGACGCTGTTCCCGTTGTTGTTGGAAGTCGCGAGATCGAGGAGCCCGTCACCGTTGAAGTCGACCGCCCCGAGCCCGTGGTTGTGCGGAGCGAGGCGATCGATCGCCCGGGCGGGCGAGCCCGGCATCGGCGCGAACCCGCCGCGGCCGTTTTCGCGCAGAACGAGGACGTCATTGGAGTCGTGTTCCGTCGCCGCGAGGTCGAGCCGGCCATCGCGGTCGAAGTCGCCGAGAACGACGAGGTGCGCCGCGATTCCGACGGAAATCGGCGAGCCGGGGGCGGGAGTGAATCCGCCTTTCCCGTCTCCCCGCAGGACGGAGACGTCGCGGCTGCCGAGGTTCGCGGTCACGACGTCGGGGTGGCCGTCCGCGTCCACGTCGCCGAGCGTCACGTCGTTCGGCTGCCGCCCGACGGCGACGGTTGACACGGTGAAGCGAGCGGTTCCTCGCCGCTCCGCGCACGCGACCGCCTGCGGAAGTGCCACCACGCCCGCGAGCAGAAAGTAGCCCGCGGCCGGCCGCCTCACGACTTGGGAGTCATTGCCACCGCGCGCTTGCCGATCTCTTCGGGAGTGAGATCCTCCTTGTGCGTCGACACGTACCACTTGTGGCCGAACGGGTCCAGGAACTGCCCGCCCCGGTCGCCGTAGAACTGGTCCGCGACGGGCCGCGTGACCTGCGCGCCGGCCGCCACCGCGCGGTTCGCCGTCGTGTCGACGTCCTCGACGTAGAGGTGGATCATGACCGGCGAGCCCCCGACCGTCGCCGGGGAGAGGAAGCCCATCTCCGGGAACTCGTCGGCGAGCATCACGCGCGAGTCGCCGATCTGGAGCTCGGCGTGGCCGACCTTGCCCTTGTCCTCCATGCGCATGACTTCCGTCGCGCCGAAGGCCCTCTTGTAGAACTCGATCGCTGCCGCCGCGTCCTTGCAGCAGAGATACGGCGTCACGGTGTGGTACCCCTCGGGGATCGGTTTTACTTTGCTCACGACTCGCCTCCCTTCGATTCGAAGCGCCTCCCGCGCCGCGCTTCCCGCGACTCCTTTGTATGTGCCGCAGGGAGCGTAAAAAAGAACGTGCTCCCGGTCCCGAACCGCGATTCCACGCCGATTCCTCCCCCGTGCGCTTCGACGATCCGCTGCGCGATGTAAAGGCCGAGGCCGACGCCACCCTTTCCTCGTGAGCCCTGAGTGAAACGCCGGAAGATTCGCTTCTTTTCCGCGGGCGGAACACCGGGTCCCGTGTCCGATACGGTCACCCGAACGAACCCGTTGCGCGTCTCCATAGCGAGCCAGACCTTGCCGCCCCGGGGAGTGAACTTGACCGCGTTCCCGAGGAGGTTGAGCAGGACCTGGAGGATGCGGTCGCGATCGAAGGCGGTCGCGACGGGGGCATCCGGCAGCGCGGCCTGGAGCGATAAGTCCCGGGCCGAGACCACGGGACTCATCAGGCGGACGGCCTCGTGTACCACCTCTCGCAGGTCGCCGACCTCTTTCGGAAAGTCGACGTGACCGAGTGCCATCCGCTCGGCGTCGAGCAGGTCGTCGACCATGCGGCCGATCCGTTTGACCGATTCCTCGATCTGGCTGCAGAGCTCCCGGATCTGAGGGGCGCCCTCCCCCTCCGGGACCATCTTTCCGACGCGCACCGCGTTGATCGCGATGACGTTCAACGGACTTCGGAGGTCGTGGCTCAGGATCGCCAGAAACTCATCGCGCAGCTCGACGGCGGCGGCCGACTTCTCCCCGGCGGTTTTCGCTCGACTCACACGGCGCTCGGCCGCCAGGAACGCGGCGTCCGTTCGGCCGCGCTCCTTGCCGAGGTCCCGATCGGTCTGGACGCGTTCGCGTCGAAAAAGCTTTTTCTCGACCTCGTACCGCGCTCGTCTCTCGTCGGCGAGCGCCAGGTCGGTGCGGCGGCGCTGGCGGACTGAACCGCGGTCGGCCATTCGTCGTTCCCGGACGAGGGACTTCGCCGCGCGCCGGCGCTCGGCGCTGACTTCCCGGGAAACGGCCTTCGACGGGCGATCCCGCCTCGAGTCGGCGGCCTTGCGGTCGCGGGAGAGTTGCGCATCCGTTTCCTGAAGAATCTTCCGCTGAACGGCGTCTGCCGTCCGCTGCGTGGCCTCGCCTCGCCGCGTCATCGACCGGTCGGTCGCGGTTCGCTCGGCCTTCAGGCTCCTGTCGGTGCGTGCCCGATCGGGGCGGACCGGCTTTTTCGTGACCCGCTTCGCCATGGGAGGACGAATTCTAAAGCGAACGCCGGTTCTTAGAAAACCGGCGCCCGCGCGCTCCTCTAGGACCGAAACTTCTGCGGGAACTGGCGGATGATTCCGCTGCTCAGGAAGTCGGCCATGTGCAGGATGTGATGGTGCACCTCGTCGTAAAACGCGATGCTCGCCGCGTAGTTCCCCTGGATCTGGGCCACCGCTTCCTCGAGTGTCAGGTCCAGATGGGTCCGCATCTCGGCTTTGATCTCCTCGAGCGGCCAGTTCCGCGGGTTCGCCGCGCTCAAGAACTCCGAGATCGCGTCGGCGTTCGCGTACCAGGCCACGGTCTGAGCCTCGACCCCGGCAGTGTCGTTCGCGATCGCCGCGTCGATCAGAGCCGCGGCGATGAGGATGTGATCCCTCAGGAGCGCCGTCAGTTCGTCTCCGGCCGCCTCGCCGTAGAAAGGCTTCACCGCGTTTCCGATGTCCGTTTGATTCTGGAGCAGCCGCTGTGCCGTCAAGGCCTTGTCGGGAAGGTTACCCACGGCGCTGACGATGTACAGCCGCGTCCACGTGATGTGGTCTTCCCACAACTTGCGCATGTCGTCGTGAAACGAAGCGCGGCTCACCTTGTCCGCGGCCTGCGCCTGGGCAGCGAGACCCGTGCCGAGGACGAGAAAGCAGGCCAGTACCAATCCCACGCGGACCCTTGCAGTGGAGCTCATGGATCACCTCCTGCGTAATTGAGTCGCTCCCGAACGGCCGGGATGGCCCTGGGTGGACGACTACTTTTTCTTCGTCGCGCCGCGCGCGCGGGTGCTCGCCGCTTTTTTCGCCGCACGCGATCGCGCAGCGGCCGACCGCCGGCGCGCCGCCGTCCGGGCCTGACGGGCAAGGGCTTCCGAAGAGGCAGCGCTTCGCGGCTCTCGTTTCAGCCGCTTCAAGTTGCCGCGCGAACGGGCGGGCGACGGCTTCCGTTTCGGGACGGTGCGGCCCTTCCGGGCGTCTCGGGCGGCGGCGCGGCGCGTCGACGCTTTCGCCTGCCCCTTCTTCGGCGGCGGGAGTTTGACTCCGGCTCGCCGCGCTTTGGACAATCCGATCGCGATCACCTGCTTCGTCGACCGCGCGCCGTGCTTTCCCTCGCGAACGTGGTGAATCTCTTCCGAGATGAATTCGCCCGCCTGCGTGCTGGGCGCCTTGCCTTGCCGCTCGTCGCGACGGGCTCGCTGAAGGGTGACCTTTTCGGGCATAAGGAGCCTCCGGGTCCGAGTACGAGCAAGATGCGAGCCTGCTAGAGTTCGCCGCGGAACGAACGTGACGAACGCACGCGGACGGCGCCGCTCGATTCTCCTGGCCCTGGCGCTCGCGGCGGTCATTTCGGGGCTCGCCGGCTGCCGACGCGACGCACGCACGCCGGTCACCCTCTACTCCCCGCACGGGCGCGACCTCCTGACGCTCGTCGAGAAGACCTACGAGGCGAAGAACCCGGGCGTCGACGTCCGCTGGCTCGACATGGGGTCGCAGGACGTTTACGACCGCATCCGCGCCGAAAAGGCGAACCCGGGCGCCGACGTCTGGTTCGGCGGACCAAACCTCGTTTTCGCCAACGGAGCCCGCGACGGACTGCTCGAACCGTTCGAGCCGTCGTGGGCCGGCTCCATCCCTCCGGAGAGCCGTCACCCGCAGAAGATCTACTTCGGGCTGTACCGCACGCCGGTCGTCATCGTCTACAACAACTCGGTCGTCCCCCCGGCGGAAGCCCCGCGCGACTGGGACGACCTCCTCGATCCGCGGTGGAAGGGAAAGATCCTGATCCGGGACCCGCTCGCCTCCGGGACGATGCGCGCTGTCTGGGGAACGATCCTCCTGCGGTCGATCGAGCGCACCGGATCGATCGAGAGCGGCCTCGAGTGGCTCCGCCGGCTCGATGGGCAGACGAAGGAGTACGTCTTCAACCCGTCGATCCTCCTGGAGAAGCTCGTGCGGCGGGAAGGCCTGGTGACCGTGTGGGACCTGCCCGACACGCTCTTCGAGGCGGCGCGCGGCCCGCTCGGGTACACGTTCCCCGCGAGCGGGACTCCCGTCATCGACGACGCGATCGGTCTCGTGCGCGGAGCGAAGCACGCGGCGGAGGCGAAGGCGCTCATCGAGTGGCTCGGGAGCCCGGAGGCCCAGAGGCTCGCCGCCGAGAAGGCGTACCGGCTCCCCGCGCGAACGGACATCCCCGCGGCGGAGCTCCCGGAGTGGGCGCGCGGCGTCGAGAAGGCCCTCGTGCCCGCGAAGATCGACTGGGAGCGGATCGGGCGCGAGGGTCCGGGCTGGATGTCGCGCTGGGACCGGGAAGTCCGCGGGAAGGGCAAGAAGGAGTGAGCACGCCCCTCACCCCGACCCTCTCGCCGCCCGCGGGGAGAGGGGGTGAGTTTCTCGTCCTCGAGCACCTCGACAAGCACTTCGGAGGGCTGCACGTCACGAGGGACGTCTCGCTCTCGATCCGTCGGAGCGAGATCCTCGCGCTCCTCGGCCCGTCCGGCAGCGGCAAGACGACCGTGCTCCGCACCGTGGCCGGCTTCGAAGTCCCCGACTCGGGCCGCGTGCTCGTGGACGGCGAGGACGTCACATTGCTTCCCCCCGAGCGCCGCAACTTCGGGATCGTCTTCCAGCACTACGCGCTCTTCCCCCACATGACCGTCGGCGAGAACGTCGCCTTCGGCCTCCGAGTACGTCGCGGGTCTGATCCCGCAGGGGTCAGATCCGCAGCAGATATACGTGACCGCGTGGCTCGCGCGCTCGCGTCCGTCGACCTCGCCGGGTTCGAGGCGCGCAAGGTGACCGAGATCTCCGGCGGACAGCAGCAACGGGTCGCGCTCGCGCGCGCGCTCGCTCCCGAGCCGCGCGTCCTGCTGCTCGACGAGCCTCTGTCGAACCTCGACCCCTCGCTGCGCGGCCGCACGCGGCGGGAGCTTAAGCGGATCATCCGCGCCGCCGGGATCACGACCCTCTTCGTCACGCACGAGCAGGAGGAAGCCTTCGAGCTCGGTGACCGCGTGGCTCTCATGCACGCCGGGAGCCTCGAGCAGGTCGGTCCGGCGCGGGAGCTGTACGAGGCGCCCGCGAGCCGCTTCGCCGCGGCGTTCATCGGCCGCTCGAACGTCGTACCGGGCACCTGGGAGAGTCGCGGGTCTGATCCGGCAGGGGTCAGATCCGCAGCCGAGAGTCGCGGCCGCGCGCGGCTGCCGGGAGGGGCGGCATGGCCCGCCGTGGCGGCCGGCGACCTCATCGACGGCTCGCCCGTGGACGTCGTCGTGCGGCCGGAGGCGCTCGCGTTCGCGACCGCGCGCGACGGAATGGCGGCG
Organism: Thermoanaerobaculia bacterium; assembly: GCA_035646435.1. GTDB lineage: Bacteria > Acidobacteriota > Thermoanaerobaculia > UBA5066 > Gp7-AA6 > Gp7-AA6. The sequence goes on from DASRPJ010000462.1 coordinate 8,051, forward strand.
CAGGGTAGCGTCGTGGAGATCCGATTCGCCGGCCGGGAAACTTACTTCGCGGTCCTCCTCGACACCGGCGTCGAGGTCGAGGTGCTCGCGGCGCCGGACGCCGCCGAGGTCGGATGGAAAGTGTTCGTCGCGCCGGCGACCGAGGGGCCGGCTCCGCGGGCATATCCCCGGATCGCGGGAGACTTCGAGTGAGGCGCCGCGCGAACCTGGGGGCGGCGCTCCTCGCGCTCCTTCTCCTCTGGCTCGTCGGCTGGCCGCTCCTCGTGACGCTCGCCGAGGCTCTCGAGGCGCCGCATTGGACGCTGCGCCACTTCGCGGAGTTCGCGCGGCGCCCGGAGGAGTGGGCCGCTCTCTGGGCGAGCCTCTGGATCTCTCTCGCGACCGTCGGGCTCGCTGCCGCGATCGGTGTCCCGCTCGCTTTTCTCTTCGAGAGGAACGAGTTCCCTGGGCGGCGCTTCCTCGGAGCGCTCGTCGCGCTGCCGGTCGTGCTGCCGCCGCTCGTCGGCGTGATCGCGTT
>DASRPJ010000463.1:0-3835 GCA_035646435.1 Thermoanaerobaculia bacterium
AGACCGGGGCGGGTCGGGCCGTCACTCTGACCAACGACACCGGCTACTTCTGGTTCTTCTCCGCGAACAACGTCGAGGTCGTCGTCAAGGTCGTGGACGGGCGCGCCTTCAACTCGCGGTTCTGGGTCTTCGCGGGAGGGCTGACGAACGTGAACGTCGAGATCACGGTGACCGACACGGCGACGGGATCGGTCCGGAACTACACGAACCCGCAGGGCGTCGCCTTCCAGCCGATCCAGGACACGAACGGCTTCGCCGCCACCGGGGCAACGGGTGGGAATGCGAGCGCGAAGTCGCGCGCGGTTTCGACGGGCGGTGACTTCGCGCCGCCGCTGTCGTCCTCGAAGGCGACGTCGGCCGGGCTCGCGTGCGCCGCCGACGCCACGACGCTGTGCCTGAACGGCGGCCGGTTCCAGGTCCAGGCGCGTTGGTCGACGTCCGCGGGACAGACCGGAGCGGGCCAGGCCGTCGGCCTGACCGGCGACACCGGGTACTTCTGGTTCTTCTCGTCCGGCAACGTCGAGATCGTCGTGAAGGCGGTGACCGGCTGCGCCTTCAACTCGCGTTACTGGGTGTTCGCCGGGGGGTTGACCGACGTCCAGGTCGACCTGACGGTGACCGACACGCTGACGGGAGCCGTCCGGACCTACACGAATCCGCAGGGCACCGCGTTCCAGCCCATTCAGGACACGAGCGCCTTCCTCTGCCCGTAGGCTCAGAATGGGCTCATGAATCGGTCCGCTCGCGGCGCGGCGATCCTGCTTTCCCTTCTCGGGGTGGCCCTCACGACCGCCGGGACGCGGCTCGTCGGCGCCCACCCTCCGACCGCGGGATTCCTCCTCCTCCTCGTCGTTCTGTTCAGCGCGACCGCCGGAGGGCTCGCCGCCGGTATCGCCGCCTCGCTCGCGGCGACGGTCGCCTTCAACTACTTCTTCCTTCCGCCGATCCACACGTTCCACGTCGCGGACGCGGAGAACTGGGTCACGCTCGGCGTCTTCCTCGTGGTCTCGGTCGTCGCGAGCCGGCTCGTGACCGCCGCTCGCACGGAGGCCCGGCGCGCGGGCGCGCGCGCGACCGAGGTGCAGACTCTCTACGACCTGTCGGTCGAGCTCTTCCTCGCGGCGTCGAGCGCGGGCGCCCTGGCCGACGCGGCGGCCCGCGCGCTCGCGGCGACGGGCGCCAAGAGCGGCGGGGTCGTGCTCTTCGAGACGGACGAGGAGCGCCGGCCCGGATGGGTCGGCCCTCCTCCCGGCGAGGAGGTGATTGAACGCGCCCGCAGCATCCGGATTCACCGCCGGACGCTCGAGTTCCCCGCCGGTCCCGTGCGCGACCTCTACGTGCCCCTCGCGCCGGCGGAAATGCCGACGGGCGTGCTCGTCGCGCTCGGGACGCCGGCGACGCGCGCCGCGGTCGAGTCGACGGCGCGGCTCCTCACCCTCGCGATGGAGCGCGAGCAGCTCCTCGCGCAGCGGGCCCACGTCGAGGCGCTTCGCGAGAGCGAGTCCATGCGGACGGCGCTCCTTCGCGCGGTATCGCACGATCTCTCGACTCCGCTGACGGCGATCACGGTGCAGGTGGCGTCGCTCGAGCGGCAGCTCGCGGGCCACGCGACGGCGAGGACCGTCGGGCTCCTGTCGGAGGAAGTCGCGCGCCTGCGCCGGCGGATCGAAAACCTGCTCGCGATGGCGCGGCTGGAGACGGGGAGCATCGCGCCGCGGCCGGAGCCCATTCCGCCGCCGGACCTCTTCCGCGCGGCGCGCGAGAGCCTCGGCGCCCCGGCTTCGGCCGCGGCGTTCGAGGTCCGCGTGGCGCCTTCCTGTCCGGACGTGTTCGCCGATCCGTCGCTCGCGCTCGAGATCCTCGTGAACCTCGTCGAGAACGCGCGGCAGGTCTCGCCGCCGGGGGCCCCGATCGATCTCGTCGCCGACTGGAGCGCGGCCGATCCGGGGATGGTGCGGCTCGGCGTGCTCGACCGCGGGCCCGGCATTGTCTCCGAGGCGTCGGAGATCGACCCGACCCGTCCCCGGGGCCTGGGTCTGGAGATCGCGCGGCGCTTCGCCGAGGCGAGCGGCGGCGCGGTCGTGCTCGCGGCGCGCAGCGGCGGCGGCACGTGCGCGTGGCTCGATCTGCCGACCGCGGCGTCGGGGGAAGGAGGAGAAGCTGCCCGGGCCGCTCATCCTGGTCGCTGAAGACGACCCCGCGATCCGCGAGACCCTCTGCGGCGAGCTCACGGCCGCCGGTTATCGCACGCTCGCCGCTTCGGACGGCCGCGACGCAATCTCCGCGTTCCAGGACTCCGCGCCCGACCTCGTACTGACGGACATCGCGATGCCGAACGGCGACGGCTTCCGGGTCATCTCGGCGGTCCGCCAGCGCGACCGGACGCCGATCATCGTGCTGTCCGTCCTCGGCGGAGAGTCCGACAAGGTCCGCGCGCTCGACCTCGGCGCCGACGACTACGTCACCAAGCCCTTCTCCGTCGCCGAGCTGCTCGCGCGGGTGCGGACGCAGCTTCGCCGCGCCGCGCCGCAGAGCGGGGTGCTCGAGTTCGACGACCTCACGATCGACGTCGAGCGGCGCCGCGTCAGGCAGGCCGAACGGGAGGTCCACCTGACGCCGACGGAGCTCGCCATCCTGGAGCTCCTCGCGAGGAACGCGGGCAAGCCCGTCTCGAGCCGCGAGATCGCGCGGCGCGTGTGGGAGAGCGGCGAAGCCACTCCGGACACGGTGCGCGTCCACGTCGGGTCACTGCGCCGCAAGATCGAGCCCGACCCTTCGGTCCCGAGGTACATCGTGACGGAGCCCTGGGTCGGCTATCGCTTCATCGCCGAGCCGAAGTAGGGACCTTCCGGACTTCTTTCGATCTCGCTCGCTAACGTGCGGCGGGCATGGCGACCCCCACTCCGGACCAGCCGCCCACGATCCGGGAGCGCATCGAGCGCGGCCTCCTCGGCGCACCGCGCGACGTCACCGACCGCCACGTCCTGCACCGGATGTCCCTGATCGCGTTCCTCGCCTGGGTCGGCCTGGGCGCCGACGGTCTCTCCTCCTCCGCTTACGGCCCGGAGGAGGCGTTCCGCGCCCTCGGGGAGCACACGTATCTCGCCATCGCGCTCGCGATCATGACCGCCGTCACGGTCCTGGTCCTTTCCGCCTCCTACCGGAACATCATCGACGAGTTTCCGAGCGGCGGCGGAGGCTACGTCGTCGCGTCGCAGTTTCTCGGGCCGAAAGCGGGCGTCGTCTCGGGCAGCGCCCTGATCGTGGACTACATCCTGACCATCACCGTGTCGATCGCGGGCGGCGGCAACGCCGTCTTCAGCTTCCTGCCGGCGTCGGTCCACCACTGGAAGCTGCCCGTCGAGTACGCAGCGATCGTCCTCCTCATCGTCCTCAACCTGCGCGGGGTCAAGGAGTCGGTCAAAGTCCTCCTGCCGATCTTCCTCGTCTTCCTCGCGACCCACGCGCTCCTGATCGGCGCGGCCCTCTTCACCCACCTCGACGACGTGCCGCAGGTCGCCTCGCGCGTGTCCGGAGACTTCTCGAGCGGTCTCGCGACGCTGGGCTGGACGGGGATGCTGCTGCTCTTCTTCCGGGCGTACTCGCTCGGCGGCGGCACGTTCACGGGGATCGAGGCCGTCTCGAACGGGCTCCAGATCATGCGCGAGCCGCGCGCGGAAACGGGAAAGAAGACCATGACGTACATGGCGGTCTCCCTCGCCGTGACCGCCTCCGGGATCCTGATCGCCTACCTCCTCCTCCACACGCGGCCGGCGGTGGGAAAGACGATGAACGCGCTGCTCGCGGAATCCGTCTTCGGCGGGTGGAGCGTCGC
>DASRPJ010000464.1:0-6094 GCA_035646435.1 Thermoanaerobaculia bacterium
GAAAGGCGCACCCGCAGGACGACCCCGGCAAGGAGATCCTGCAGAACGTGGTGCGGCTCGCCGAGAGCGCCGAGTTCCGCGGCCGGGTCGTGTTCCTCCCGGAGTACGACATGGGGATCGCGCGGGCGCTCGTCGCGGGCTGCGACGTCTGGCTGAACAACCCGATCCGGCCGCACGAGGCGTCGGGGACGTCGGGCATGAAGTCGGCCATGAACGGCGGGTTGAACCTCTCGGTGCTCGACGGGTGGTGGGACGAAGCGCCTTACGACGACGCCGGGTTCGTGATCGGCGGACCGACGGACGAGCACGTCGGGGAGGATGCCGCGTCGGCACTGTACGAAGCGCTCGAAGAGAAGGTCGTCCCGCTCTTCTTCGATCGGGACGACGGCGGCGTGCCGTGGCGCTGGATCGAGAAGATGGTCTTCTCCGCGACGCGGATCGCGCGGCAGTTCTCGTCGGACCGGATGGTCACGGAGTACCTCGAGCTCTGCTACCTGCCCGCCGCAGAGCGCGTGGCGGCCGCCAACGGCACGCGCGCCCGGCAGCTCGTCGCCTCTCATCCCGAGGGATCGGGCGCGCGGTAGCCTCGTGCCGCGAGGCGATTCCCCATGACCGATCGCGCGGCCGGACTCCTCCTCCACCCGACGTCTCTGCCGGGACGGTTCGGGATCGGTGACCTCGGACCGCCGGCGGACCGGTTCCTCGAATGGGCGGAAGCGGCGGGCCAGAAGATCTGGCAGGTCCTTCCGCTCGGTCCGACGGGCGGACCGTCTCCCTACGGCGCGGTCTCGTCGTTCGCGGGAAACCCGCTCCTGATCTCGCCCGAGCGGCTCGTCCAAGAGGGCCTCCTGCCGGCGGAGACGCTGGCGGACGCGCCGGATTTTCCCCTCGACCGCGTCGCGTGGGAGGCGGTGCAGGTCTGGAAGGACCGCGTGCTCCGCTGCGCCTGGAGCCGATCCGGCCCGTCGGCGCCGCTCGGCGCGGAGATCGCCGCGTTCCGCGAGGCTCCGGAGCAGGCCGGGTGGCTCGGCGACTGGTCGCGCTTCGCGGCGCGTCGCGTCCTGGGCGACGCGGCCGGCGCGAGGGAGCTGTCGGCCGAGGGCGAATACCAGGTCTTCCTGCAGCACGTCTTCTTCCGGCAGTGGGCGCGGCTCAAGGCCGAGGCGGCGCGCCGGGGGATCGCTCTCTTCGGGGACGTCCCGATCTACGTCGCTCCCGACAGCGTCGACGTCGCGTCGCGCCCCGACCTCTTCGACCTCGATAGCGACGGACGCCCGACCGAGGTCGCGGGGGTTCCGCCCGACTACTTCAGCGCGACCGGACAGCTCTGGGGTTATCCGCTCTACCGGTGGGACCGCATGGAGGAGGACGGCTTCGCGTGGTGGATCGAGCGCCTGCGTGCCGCCTTCCGGTTGACCGACCTCGTGCGGCTCGATCACTTTCGCGGTTTCGCTCAGTACTGGGCCGTTCCCGCGGGCGACCCGACGGCCGAGACCGGACGCTGGCGTCCCGGCCCGGGCCGCTCGTTCTTCGACGCCGTCCAGCGCGAGCTCGGAGAGGTTTCCCTCGTCGCGGAAGACCTCGGCACGATCACGCCGGACGTGCAGGAGCTCCTGGACGAGACGGGTATCCCCGGCATGAAGGTCCTCCAGTTCGCCTTCTACGGGGAGGACGGGCCGTACCTCCCGCACCGCCACTCGCGCAATTCCGTCGTCTACACGGGGACGCACGACAACGACACGTCCCGCGGGTGGTGGACCGGGCTGACGCGGGAAGAGCGGGAGCGGGTCCGGGAGTACCTGGGGAGCGACGGCACGGCGATCGAGTGGGACCTGATCCGGGCGGCCTGCACCTCCGTGGCGGACCGCGCGATCGTTCCCGTTCAGGACGTCTTCGGCCTCGGAAGCGAAGCCCGCATGAATACGCCCGGCGAGGGGGTCGGAAGCTGGTCCTGGCGCGCGCGCGAGGAAGACTTCACCGGCGAGCGCGCCGCCCGGCTTCGACGGCTGGCCTCTCTGACGGGGCGATGACCGGGGCCTACGACGCCGTCATCATCGGGGGAGGCCCGGCCGGGCTTTCCGCCGCGCTCGTCCTCGGCCGATGCCGCCGCCGCGTCGTCCTCGTCGATTCGGGACGCCCGCGCAACGCCGCGTCCCGCGCGCTCCACGGGTTCCTGACCCGCGACGGTGTCGACCCGCTCGAGCTGCGCCGGATCGCCCGCAGGCAGCTGTCGCGTTACTCCGTCGAGCTCGTGCGGGGAGAGGTCGTGAGCGCGGCTCGACGGAAGGGAGGATTCACTCTCGCGCTCGCCGGAGGAAGGAGGCTCTCGAGCCGGACGCTCCTCTTCGCCACGGGCGTCGTCGACCGGCTCCCGACCGTCGACGGGCTTCCCGCGCTCTACGGCCGAGCGGTCTTCCACTGTCCCTACTGCGACGGCTGGGAGGTGCGGGACCGCGCCCTCGCCGTCTACGGCCGGGGAAAGAGCGGAGCCGGCCTCGCCCTTTCGTTGAAGACCTGGAGCCGGGACGTCACCCTTCTCACCGACGGGCCGGCAAGGCTCTCCGCCCCGCTCGAGAAGGTTCTCGCGGCGCGGAGCGTCTCTGTGATCGCTTCCCGGGTCGCGCGTCTCGACTCGGAGCGCCGGGGCCTCGACGTCGTTTTCCGGGGCGGGGAACGCCGCGCGTTCGGCGCGCTCTTCTTCTCGACGGGCCAGGACCACAGCTGCGACCTTCCGCGGAGTCTCGGGTGCCGCTTCACGCGCAAGGGCGCGATCCGCACCGATCGGTTCGAGAGGACCGGCGTGCCGGGGCTCTACGTCGCGGGCGACGCCTCGCGCGACGTTCAGCTCGCGATCGTCGCCGCGTCCGAAGGAGCGAAGGCGGCCTTCGCGATCAACCGCGAGCTGCAGGAGGAAGAGGGACTCTCCCTCGCGCCGCTGCCCCGTTAGAATCGATCTCGCGGAGGAAACACCATGCCGTTTCGAAGAATCGCGCTGCTCGCCGCCGCAGCCGGCCTCCTCGCCGCACCGGCGCCGGGGCAGCCGTTCAACCTTCGCGACCTCCTGACCCAGTTCCTCCGCGAGGGCATCACGCTCGCTCCGCCGACCGCGCCCTTTGCGAGCCACGAAGCGCACTTCATCGCGGAGGACTCGCCGCAGTTCCGTGCCGTCCAGCAGTTCAGCGCCGCGCTCGCCAACCAGCTCTCGTCCTTCCCGATCGCCTCCTCGGCGGGCGGCTTCACGTACCGGTTCGATCCGGCGCTCGGCGTCTTCACCCGGTCGGCCGACAGCTTCGGCCCGGTGTACTCGGAGCGCGCCGACACGGTCGGCAAGGGGAAGTTCAACCTCGGGATCAACTACAGCCACTTCACCTTCGACCATATCGGGGACCTCTCGCTTCGCGACGGCGAGGTCCGGCTCGTCTTCACCCACCAGGACGTCAACCGCGACGAGACCAACCTCTCGCCCTTCTTCGAGGGGGACATCATCACGGCGCGACTCTTCCTGAAGATCGAGACGGACATCACCGCTTTCGTCGTCAGCTACGGCGTCACCGACCGCCTGGACCTCGGCGTCGCCATTCCCCTCGTGCACGTAGACCTCGACGCCCAGACCGACGCGTCGATCGAGAGGATCGCGACGTCCACGAGCGCGCCGGACATCCACCGTTTCGTCAGCGGCGGAACGACCGAAACCTTCCGGCGCGGAGGCAGCGCGAGCGGCGTCGGCGATGTCGTTCTCCGCGGGAAGTTCCAGCTCCTGCGCGGCGACGTCGGAGGGCTCTCGATCGCGGAAGACCTCCGCCTCCCGACGGGCGAGGAACGCGACCTCCTCGGCACCGGGGCTACGCAGGCGAAGACCTTCGTGATCGGGTCGCTGCGGCTCGGCTCTTTCTCGCCGCACGTCAACGCGGGGTACACCTGGTCGACGACGGGCGATAACGAGACCGACATCCCCGACGAGATCTCCTACACCGCCGGCTTCGACTGGGCCGTCAGTCCCCGGATGACTTTCGCGGTCGATCTCATCGGCCGCAACTTCGTCGACTCGCGCGTCGTGCGCGTCGTCGACACGACCTTTCGAGCCAACACGAACCCCGCCGGACCGCCGAACATCGTCACGGCGACCTTTCCCCGGCTCGTCGCCGAGGAGGGAGACTCGAACGCGCTCCTCGGTTCCGTCGGGCTGAAGATCAACCCGTTCGGCAACTTCCTCCTGACCGTCAACGGTCTCTTCCGGCTGAACCGCGAGGGGCTGCAGGACGACTTCGCGCCGCTCGTCGGGGTGGACTACAGCTTCTAGCGGCTGTGTCGTTCCGAGGCCGAAGGCCGAGAAGTCCCTCCGTTTCAGGGGATCCTTCGCTTCGCTCAGGATGACGCTCGGGGTCGGCTGTCGCCGACCTCTCGCGTCAGCTCAACCCGGTAATCACCCAGCTCTCTCCCCGCTTCTCGAGGACGAACCGCCGCTCGCGTGCGTCTCGCTGCTCGCCGCCGACGCGCGGGACCGCGACCCGCCGCTCGTAGGCGGAAACCTCGGCGCGTGAGCCGGAGATCGAGATCCTCTGGACGTCGAGCTCCAGGGTCTGCGACTTCAGGCTCGCGAACGCGTTCTCGACGAGCCGGCGCCGCTCGCCGGTCAGGGCCGGATACACGCGCGCGTAAAGACCGACGTCGAGCGCGTTCTGCGCCTCGACGTACTGAGAGAGAGCGTCCCGCACCTTCTCCTCTTCCGACCGCGTTCGGACCGCGGGCTCGGGCGGTCTGACCGGAGCGGGCCGGGCTTCCTCCGGCTGGACCGTCGGCGCCGGGACGGGCGCGGCACGCGGCGCCGCCACGGTCGGCGGGACGATCGGCTCGATTACCGCCACACGCTCCGGCGGGCGCCGCGGCGCGGTGCGCGACCACCTCTCTGCCTGCCGGAAGAGCGCGGTCGCCGAGTCGAACGCGGAGAGCGCGGGGTCGAAGCGTCCCTCGCGCAGGAGCTGCTCTCCGTCGCGCTCCTTCCGCCGCGCGGATTCGTAGAGCGCGCCGGCGAGCTCCCGCGCCCGGGCGCGCTCGGCGGCTCCCCGCGCCGCCCCCGTCGCGCCGCGCGCCCCTTCCGCGGCGAAACGGAGCCTCGCGTCGTCCTCGCGGGTCGAAGCCGCCGGCGCCTCGGTTACGGTACCTCCCGCCGCGGCCCCTTCGGGTTCGGTCGGGGCAGAGGTCGGTGGCGGCGCAGCGGGGGTCGAGGCGAGTTGCGCCTCCGCGGCCGCCGGCGGCGCGGGAGCGGGTGGGGGGGCGTCTGCCGCGCCGCGCCGCGAGGTCGCGCTGCGAAACGCGAGCACGGCGACGATGACGAGAGCGGCGGCGGCGAGGACGATGGTCGCGACCGGCCGTCGGCGGCGCGCCTCCGTGACGGGGGCGGCGACGGTCTCGTCCCACTCGGTCGGAATCCGCGGCTCGGGCGAGTCGGCGGAGGTCGTGCGGGACGACGGCGTCGGCGTGCCGCGCGCGACGAATTGGCGGTCCAGGCGGTCCTGGGCGCTCGGGGTCGCGATGGCGAGCCGCACGCCCTTCGACTCGCGGACCTTCGCCAGGATACGGTGGGTGGCGTCGGGGTCCTCGACGACGGGCATCGCGCTCTTCAATTCCCGGACCTCCAGGGCGAACTCCTCGGCGCTCGCCCACCGCCGGGTCCTCTCCTTCGCGATGGCCTTCATCACGGCGGCGCGCAGCCGCTCGGGCACGCGGTTCTCGGGGTCGGTGACCGAGAAGGGGAGCGCCTCCTTGAAGAGGTGCGCCGCAAAGAGCTCTCGGGGCGACTCCCCGGGGAACGGGAGCTTCCCGGTCGAGAGCTCGTAGAGGACGACGCCGAGCGAGTAGAGGTCGCTGCGTCCGTCGAGCGTCTCCCCGGGCGCGAGGCCGCCGAGCTGCTCGGGTGAGGAGTACTTGAGCTTGCCGAGGAAGATCCCGGTCGACGTGAGCTCCACCGTCTTGTCGAGCGGCTTGGCGATGCCGAGGTCGATGACCTTGATCTGGGGGCGGCCGTCCTCCGAGTACGTGAGCATGAGGTTGTCCGGAGCGACGTCGCGGTGCACGACGCTCTTGCGGTGAAGAA
>DASRPJ010000465.1:0-10827 GCA_035646435.1 Thermoanaerobaculia bacterium
ATCAGCGCAACCGGATCCTCGCCCGCCACGACCGGGACTTCGATCCCGTGAGGGACAGCCCGGAGTTCCAGGAGCTCGTGGCGTCGTAATCGGGCTCGTTTCTCGCGGGCCTATACTGTCGCCTCGCGCCCGACCGGGGCGACGGCAGCATCCATGAAGGCCCCCTCGATCAGGAAATCGAAGACCGCGCGGCGCCCTTCGGCGCGCCGGAAGGTCCGTCCGGCCTCCGACGCCCCGCCTCGCGTCGTCGTTCTCGCCGCGGGAATCGGTTCACGCATGCGCTCCACGCTCCCCAAGGTCCTCCACCGGATCGGGGGCCGGACGCTCTTAGACGCGGTGCTGGACACGGCGACGTCCGTGAACCCCTCCCGCATCGTGATCGTCCTCGGCGCCGGCCGGGAGCGGATCGAGCCGACGCTCGCCGGCCGCGACGTGTCCATCGTGGTGCAGGACCCGCCGCTCGGGACGGGAGACGCCGTGCGCCGCGCAGCGGCAGCGCTCTCCGACGGCATGTCGCCGATCGTCGTTCTCTCCGGCGACACGCCGCTCCTGACGCACGCGACCCTCTCGCGCCTGATCGAGCGGCAGCGCGAAGGCGGCCTCGACCTCGCGCTTCTGACCTTCCGACCGCCGGAGATCGGCGACCTCGGGCGCGTCGTGAGGAACCGGCAGGGAGGGTTGCTCCGCATCGTCGAAGCGCGCAACGCGACGGCGCGGGAAAAGGAGCTGACCGAGGCGAACGCGGGCGCGTACTGCTTCTCGGCGAAGGCGCTCGCGCGAACGCTCGCGAAGCTCGAGCGCAACGGCAAGACCGGCGAGTACTACCTGACGGAAGCCGTCGAGATCCTCGCGCCGGGCGGTGCGGTGGAGGGGCTCGAAGCGGGCGATTGGCGGGAAGGGTGGGGGATCAACACGCGTCAGGAGCTCGCCGCGGCCGAGGAGATCGAGCGGCGCCGCTGCCTCGAGCGGGCGTTCGAGGCCGGGGCGACGATCGTCGACCCCGCGACGACGCGCATCGGCGCCCGAGTGCGCTTCGAGCCGGATGCCGTCGTTCACCCGTTCGTCTGCCTCGATGGGGATACGCTCCTCGAGCAGGGCTCCGAGATCCTGCCGTTCACCCGCGTGACGGGCTCCACCGTCGGCCCGGGAGCGATCGTCGGGCCACACTGCGAGATCGAGGATTCGCGGATCGGACCGCGCGCCCGCGTCGGGCCGTTCGCGCGCCTTCGCGCCGGCACCATGCTCGAAGAGGACGTGCGGGTCGGAAACTTCGTGGAGACCAAGATGGCCGTGCTTCGCGCCGGAGCGAAGGCGTCGCACCTCTCCTACCTCGGAGACACCGAGATCGGGGCGGGCGCGAACATCGGCGCGGGAGTCATCACGTGCAACTACGACGGAGAGAAGAAGCACCACACGTCGATCGGCGAGGGGGCTTTCATCGGAAGCGACTCGCAGCTCGTGGCGCCCGTGACCGTCGGCAAGGGCGCTTACGTCGGCGCCGGGTCGACGATCACCCGCGACGTGCCGGACGGCGCCCTCGCAGTCACCCGCACCCCGCAGAAGAACCTCGAGGGGTGGGCCTCGAAACGGAAGGCCCGCAAGGCGGCGAAGTCCGCCTGATGTGCGGCATCGTCGGATACGTCGGATCGAAGGAGGCGGCGCCCCTCCTCCTGGAGGGCCTGAAGCGCCTCGAGTACCGCGGGTACGACTCCGCGGGGATCGCGACGCTCTGCAACGGCAGCTTCACGATCCACCGCGCCGCCGGGAAGCTCTCGACGCTCGTCGAGAAGCTCGCGGGCTCGAGCTCCCCGGGCGCCGTCGGCATCGGGCACACCCGCTGGGCGACGCACGGCCGCCCGACCGAGGCGAACGCGCACCCGCACACCGACTGCAAGCGCCAGGTCGTCGCCGTGCACAACGGCATCTTCGAGAACTTCGCGGAGCGCAAGGCGGAGCTCGGGGCGGGCGGGCACCGGTTCACGAGCGAGACCGACACGGAGGTGTTCGCGCACGAGGTCGAAGAGGCGTTTCGGGGCGACCTCTTCGAGGCGGTTCAGGCGGCGACGCGGAAGCTCTCCGGCGCGTACGCGGTCCTCGTTTCCTCCAGCGCCGAGCCGGGCGTTCTCGTCGCCGCGCGCTCGGGTCCGCCGATCGCGGTCGGGCTCGGCGAGAACGAGAACTGGGTCGCGTCCGACCCCGTCGCCCTCGTGCCCTGGACGCGAGACGTCGTCTTCCTCGAGGACGGCGACGTCGCCCGCGTGGACGCGAAGAGCGTGCGGATCGCGGACGCCAACGGGCGGCCCACCGATCGGATCACTCATCGGATCCTCTGGGACGCGGTCGCCGCCGAGAAGGGGGGCTTCCGCCACTTCATGGCGAAGGAGATCCACGAACAGCCGACGGCCGTCGCCGAAACCCTCGGCGGCAAGGTCTCCCTCGAGACGGGAGAGCTGACGATCGACTCGCCGCTCCTTTCCGCCGACCGCATGGCGGGGTTCGACCGGGTGCTTCTGCTCGCCTGCGGCACTTCCTGGCACGCCGCCCTGATCGGGAAGTTCCTGATCGAGGGGATGGCGCGGATGCCGGTCGAGGTCGACTACGGCAGCGAGTTCCGCTACCGGAGCCCAGTGGTGGACGAGCGGACGCTCACGATCGGGATCTCCCAGTCGGGCGAGACCGCGGACACCCTGGGCGCGCTCGCGGAAGCCCGCCGGGCAGGGTCCCCGATCGGCGCGATCGTCAACTCGCCCGGCTCGCAGATGGCGCGCATGGCCGATTCGATCTTCCCGACGCACGCGGGTCCGGAGATCGGCGTCGCCTCGACGAAGGCGTTCACGACGCAGCTCGCCGTGCTCTTCCTGATCGCCGCGAAGATCCGGGAGGCTCGCGGGAACGCGACCGGGTTGACGCCCGGCGAGCGCGCCGCCCTCGTTCACCTTCCCGTCGCCCTCCAGCAGGCCCTCGGCCTGGAAGGCAAGATCGAGAGACTGGCGCGGGACTTCCACGACGCGCGGAACTTCCTCTTCCTCGGGCGCGGCCTCCACTACCCGATCGCGCTCGAGGGGGCGCTCAAGCTGAAGGAGATCTCCTACATCCACGCGGAGGGATATCCCGCCGGGGAAATGAAGCACGGTCCGATCGCCCTCGTGGACGAGAACCTCCCGGTCGTCGTGCTCGCCCCCGACGACGCGTGGCGCGAAAAGACGATCTCCAACCTGCGCGAGGTGAAGTCCCGCGACGGGATCTCCCTCGTCGTGACGAACCGTGACGACGAGGAGGTCGCCTCGCTCGCCGACCACTCCCTCGTCATCCCCGAGACGATCCCGGAGCTCCAGCCGGTCGTCTCGATCGTTCCGCTCCAGCTCCTCGCGTACCACATGGCCGTCCGCCGCGGCTGCGACGTCGATCAGCCGCGGAACCTCGCGAAGTCGGTGACGGTGGAGTAGCGAAGCTCTCCGCGGTCCGCTCTCCAAAAACTGCTAAGTTCGCGTCGTGTCCGAAGCTCCCTCGCTTCAAGGCTTGAACCCCGAGCAGAAGACCGCCGTCCTCCACGAGCGCGGTCCGCTTCTCGTTCTCGCGGGCGCGGGGTCGGGCAAGACGCGCGTCATCACGCACCGGCTCGCGCGTCTCGTCGAAACGGGCGTCGACCCGCGGACCATCGTCGCGGTGACGTTCACGAACAAGGCGGCCGAGGAGATGCGCGAGCGCGCCCGGAAGCTGCTGGGGGGACGTCCGCTCCTCTCGTTCGTCGGGACGTTCCACTCCTTTGCTCTCCGTTTCCTCCGGCGAAACGCCGCGGCGGCCGGGCTCGCCCCGCGGTTCTCGATCGCCGACTCCGCCGATCAGCTCTCGCTCGTCAAAGAGGCGATGGACGAGCTTGGGCTCTCCGAGCAGGTGTTCACGCCCGGCGCGGTCCGCTCCCGGATCTCCCACGCGAAGAACGCTCTCCTGACGGCCCAGGCCTTCGCCGACTCGCAGACCGACTACGCGGGCGAGCGGATCGGGCGCGTTTTTCTGCTGTACGAGCGCAAGCTCGCCGCCGCGGGAGCGCTCGACTTCGACGACCTGATCGTGCGGCCGGTGCGGCTCCTCCGCAGCCGCCCCGACCTGCTCGCCGCCGAGCGAGCGAGGGTGCGGCACCTCCTGATCGACGAGTACCAGGACACCAACACGGTCCAGGACGCGCTCGTAAAGCTCCTCGGCGAGAGGGCGGAGTCGCTGTGCGCCGTCGGCGACGAGGACCAGGCGATCTACCGGTGGCGAGGAGCGGAGGTCGAGCACATCCTCCGGTTCGACGAGGACTTCCCGGGGGCGCGGATCGTTCCGCTCGAGCGCAACTACCGCTCGACCGCGGGGATCCTGGACGCGGCCTCCGGTCTCGTGGCGAACAACCGGCGGCGGCGCAGGAAGACGCTCGTCGCCGACCGGGGGTCCGGCCCGCGGGTACGGCTCTGGCGGTTCGACGAGGACCGCTCCGAGGCGGAGGCCGTCGCGCGGGCGCTCGCCGAGCGCAGCGAGCCGGGCGAGGTCGCGATCCTCTATCGCACGAACGCGCAGTCCCGTCCGTTCGAGGAAGAGCTCGTCCGGCGGAGGATCCCCTACGTCGTCGTCGGCGGCATGAAGTTCTACGAGCGCGCGGAGGTCAAGGACGCCCTCGCGTACCTGCGGCTCGCGGGGCGGCCGGACGACGACCTCGCGTTCCGCCGCGTCGTGAACGTGCCGGCGCGCGGGATCGGAAAGACGACGCTCGACCAGCTCGCGAAGGCGGCGAGGGAGCGCGGCGTGTCGTGGTGGCAGGTCTCCGGCGAACCGCCCCCCGGCCTGACGGAGCGCGCGCGCACGGCGCTCAGCCGCTTCCGCGCTCTCGTTTCGGACCTCGCCGCGCGCGCGGAGACCGAGTCCCCGTCCGCGCTCCTCGAGCACCTCCTCGAAGCAACCGGCTATTCCGCGCTCTACCACGGCTCGGAAGAGCGCGAGGACGTCGCGCGCCGCGAGAACCTCGAAGAGCTCGTCAGCTCGGCGCGCGAGTTCGAACGCCGCAGCGGCGAAGATGCGACCCTCGCGGAATACCTCGACTCGGTCTCGCTCGCGACCGACGCCGACGCGGCGGCGGGGGGGCGCGGCGTCACGCTCTCCACTCTCCACGCCGCGAAGGGGCTCGAGTTCCCGGCGGTGTTCGTCGTCGGGCTCGAGGAGGGGTACCTCCCGCACGGGCAGTCCGGCGAGGACGAGGACGAGCTCGAGGAGGAACGGCGCCTTCTCTACGTGGGGATGACGCGCGCGAAGGACGAGCTCACCCTCTCGCTCGCCGCGAGGAGGCTCGTGTACGGTCGCGTCCAGCCCCGGATGGAGTCCCGGTTCGTATCCGAGATCCCCCGCGAGTCGGTCGATGAGCGGACGTTCTTCGCGAGCCGGCCGGCGTTCGTCACGACGCACGTGGCGCCCGAGGACGAGTCGCAGGAGGTGGACCTGCCGGGCACCGGCGAGTTGAAGCGCGGCCGCCGCGTCCGGCACCCGCGCTACGGCTACGGGGTCATCCTTGCGCAGGAGGGGTCGGGCGACGAGACCCGGCTGACGGTCTACTTCGACCGCGCCGGCAAGAAGAAGTTCGTTGCCCGCTACGCCGACCTGACGCCGGCGTAGTTCTGCCGGCTGGTACCCTCCTACGCGTGGACTTCGCGAGGGTCATCGAAACTCTAGCTGACTTTTTCGAGGGGGAGAAACTTCCCTACGCGGTGATCGGCGCCTTCGGTCTGCACGCTTACGGCTTGACGCGCGCGACGACCGACGTGGACTTCGTCACCGACGCGGCGGCGCAGCCGCGCCTGATCACCTTCCTCGAGGACCTCGGGTACGAGACGCTCTACGTCTCCCCGGGATACTCCAATCACCTCCACCCGAGCGCAGACCTCGGCCGCGTGGATCTGGTCTACGTCTCCGGCGAGACGAGCCGGCGCCTGTTCGCGGACACGAGGTCGCTTTCGATCGCGGGGCGGACGCTCCCCGTCCCGCGACCCGAGAATCTTGCCGCGATGAAGGTCCACGCAATGCGAAACGATCCGGAGCGCCGCCACCAGGAGCTTGCCGACATCCGTTTCCTGATGGGGCTGCCGAAGGTCGACCGTGAAGAGATTCGGGCATACTTCGAGTCAGCCGGACTGGGAGGGTTGTACGACGACATCGAACAAACGGTCTGACCTCCTCGATCTGCCGCGGGACCTTCCGACGACGCCGGGCGACGTTGCAGCCGAGCGGCGGCTGAAGGCGACCCAACACGTCGCCACCGAGACGTATCTGCGATTTCTCGCGAGCTTCGAGCCGCTCTCCTCCGACGACCTCCGGAGGAAGCGGGGGCCAAGAGGCGATGCGCCGTTCGAGCTGATTCCGTGAGGGGCCCGACTCCCCGGATCTAGGTCCCGCCGTCAGCCGCGCCCAATCTCGCCACGAGGGCGATCATGCGGCCGGCGTTCTCGCGGTCGCGCCGGTACGAGGCAGAACGTTCGCCGTCGCACATAGTGCAGCCGCGGTATGCCAGGACCTTTCCGGGGGGGAAGCCGGCCTCCTCGAGCTGTCGCCGCACGACGGCGGAGAGATCGAGGAAGAACTTGCCCTCCCGAGATGGGCGTGCCAAATCCTCGGGAAAGCGATTCGCGACCTCGGAGCCCACGTCGTAACAGCACGCGCCGATCGACGGGCCGAGCCAGGCGCGCGCCGTGGTCCGGTCGCCTGTGAGACCGAGAAACGCCTCCGCGGCAGCCCCGACGACCCCCGCCGCCGCGCCGCGCCACCCGGCGTGCACGGCACCGATCGCGCCATCCGACGCGAATAGCACCGGCACACAGTCGGCGGTCTGCACGACGAGACCGACGCGGGTGAGGCGCGTCACGATCGCGTCGCAGCGGCCAGCGTCGACCGTCTCACCCGCCTCCGGTGAACTCTCGACGACGACGACGCGGTCACCATGCACTTGGGTCGCCCGAACGATCGGGAGCTCGGGGACGCCGAGCTCCGCCGCAAACCGGCGGGCGAGAAACTCTGTTGGCGAGGGTGTTTCGGCGGGAGCCACGCCTCGTTCCGAAACGGCGGCAATCACGCCCGCGGGCGAGTGGCTCGCGATGAACAGGGCGTTCGGCACACCCGCATTTTGCCCTCGATTCTTCCGTCATTCCGAGGAGCGGCGCGACGGGGAAGCCCTGGCTCTAACGCACGGGATCCTTCGCGGAGCCTGTCCTCGGCACAGCGAAGGGCTCGGCATGACGGGAGGGCCCGCGTGCTAAGATTTTTCGCGGTGTCCTCTTCCGAAACAGTTGAGAGAACGCGGGTTTTCTCCGTGATCGGGCTGGAGGTCCACGCGCAGCTCCTCACGAAGTCGAAGATCTTCTGCGGGTGCCCGGTCGCCGTCGGCGCGCCGCCGAACTCCGCGACGTGCCCCGTCTGCCTCGGCTTTCCGGGGACCCTTCCCGTCCTGAACCGCGAGGTCGTCTCGCTCGCGCTGCGGCTCGCGCTCGCCGTCGGCGCGACCGTGCACAGGGACTCCCGGTTCGCTCGCAAGAACTACTTCTACCCCGACCTCCCGAAGGGCTACCAGATCTCGCAGTTCGACCGCCCGTTCGCGACGGGCGGCGCGGTCGAGATCGACACGCCGGAGGGGCCGAAGGCGATCCGGCTCGTTCGCATCCACCTCGAGGAGGACGCCGGGAAGCTGCTCCACGAGAACCCGTTCGACGACGTGCCGGCGTCGCTGTCGCTCGTCGACTGGAACCGCGCGGGAGTGCCGCTCATCGAGATCGTGAGCGAGCCGGACATCCGCGCGCCGGAGGAGGCCGCGGCCTACCTGACGGAGCTTCGGCGGCTCCTTCGATACACGGGCGTGTCCGACGCCGACATGGAGAAGGGGAACCTGCGGTGCGACGCGAACGTGTCCGTCCGGTTCTCAGAAGAGGCTCCGTACGGAACGCGGGCGGAGATCAAGAACCTGAACTCCATACGGTTCGTCGCCCGCGCGCTCGAGCACGAGGCCGGCCGGCAGGCGGACGTGCTCTCCCGCGGCGGACGCGTCGTCCAGGAGACGAGGTTGTGGGACGTCGCCGCCGGGCGGACCGTTCTCATGCGGAGCAAGGAAGAGGCGCACGACTACCGGTATTTCCCGGAGCCCGATCTCGGCGCGCTCGTCGTGGACGAGGCCTGGATCGAAGAGGCGCGCGGAGCCCTCCCCGAGCTGCCACGCGCCCGCCGGGCGCGCTTCGTGGCGCAGTATGGGATCTCACCGAGCGACGCGGAGACGCTCGTCTCCGCTCGGGAGCTCGGCGACTACTTCGAGGACCTCGCCAGAGCGGCCCCGGCACGTTCGGCGGCGGTCTGGGTCACGGGAGAGGTCCTCCGGTGGCTGAAGGAGCGCCGGATTTCTCCCGAGGACGCGCTCTCCTTTCCCGTGGCTCCCGGAAGGCTCGCGGGACTCCTCGGGCTCGTCGAGTCGGGAGAGATATCCGCCGCGTCGGCGAAGGAAGTCTTCGCCGCGATGCTCGACTCGACCGAGGAGGCCGAGGCGATCGTGCGCGCGCGCGGGCTCGGAAGGATCTCCGACGCGGCCGCCGTGGACGCCGTCGTCCTCGAGGTCGTGCGCGAGAACCCGGCTCAGGCGACCGTCTACCGCTCCGGCAAGACGCAGACGTTCGGCTGGTTCGTCGGTCAGGTCATGAAGCGAACGGGAGGCCGCGCGGATCCCGCGAGCGTCCGTGATGCCCTCAAACGCGCCCTCGACTGACCGCGCCCCGTCGGGCCACGATGCCGGCGGCGCCATGATCCAGGTCTTCCGGCTCTGCAAGGACTACGGCGCCTTCCGTCACGCGCTCTCGGAGGTGTCCTTCCGGGTCGAGCCGGGGGAGTTCGTCTTCCTGACCGGGCCGTCGGGGGCCGGCAAGTCCACGCTCCTGAAGCTACTCTTCCGCGAAGAGCTGCCGACTTCCGGACAGATCCTCGTCAACGGCCGCAACATCGCCGTGCTTCCGGAGTCGCAGGTTCCGTACTTCCGCCGGACGCTCGGAGTCGTATTCCAGGACTTCAAGCTCATCGCTCGCAAGACGATCTTCGAGAACCTCTCGTTCGTGCAGAGCGTGCTCGGGCTGTCGCGCGCCGAGCAGAAGCGACGTGCCTACCAGGCGCTGAAGCGCGTCGGGCTCCATCACCGGATGAACTCGCACCCGGGCGAGCTCTCGGGCGGCGAGCAGCAGCGCGCGGCGATCGCGCTGGCTATCGTGAACGAGCCCGTGCTCCTTCTCGCCGATGAGCCCACGGGGAACCTCGACCCGGTGCTCTCGGAGGAGATCATGAAGCTCTTTCTCGAGATCAACATCCGGGGCACGACCGTTTTCGTCGCGACGCACGACGTCGAGCTCATCCGGCGAATGGGGAAACGCGTCGTGACGATCGAGAAGGGGAAGCTGCGGGATCGGGACCTCGCGCGAGAGGCGAGCCTCGCGCGGGAAGCGCCGTTCCTTCCCGGCTAGTGGCCCCCGGCTCGTCCGGGGCTCGGCCGAACGCATGAACTCCCGCTATCTCTTCGGGGAAGCCTGGGCGATCGCGCGTTCCGCCCCGCGGCACACGGCGATGGCGGTCCTGCTGATCGCGCTCGCGTTCTACGTGCCGGGCCTGTTCGCGCTCGTCTCTCGAAATCTCGCGCGGCTCGCCAGCGCGGCGGCGGATCCGACGGCCGCGATCCTGACCCTCGACCCGGCCGCGGATGCCCGCGCGATCGCCGCGCGCGTGGCGGGAGACGCCCGCGTCGCGCGCGTCACGATCGTCGGAAGCGCCGCGGCCTTCGAGCGGTTCCGCAAGGCCTATCCGGACCTCGGGGCGGCTCTCGAGGACCTCGAGGAAGCTCCTTTCCCGCCGACGATCGAGGTCGCGCTGAAGCGCTCCGCTCCACCGAGCGCCGCGCGGGAGCTCGCGCGAGCCGCGCGGTCCTGGCCCGGCGTGGACTCCGCGGAATCGGAGGAGGAGTTCGCCCGCAAGTTCCGGGACGGCGTGCGCATCCTGCGCGGCGCCGGACTCTTCCTCGGAAGCCTGCTCGCGATCGCCGCCATCCTCTCCGTGGCGTCGGCGGTGCGGCTTGCGCTCGACCTCCACCGCGACGAGATCGACATCATGCGCCGCATGGGTGCGACCGAAGCCGCCATCCGCGCGCCGTTCTGGCTGCACGCGTTCTTCGAGGGGCTTGCCGGCGGGGCGCTCTCCGTCGCGCTCCTCTACGCCACGTACCGCGGCGCGGTCTCGCTGCTCGCCCGCGAGCCGCACCCCGTCCTCTCGATCTTCTGGGTCGGTTTTCTCGACCTCCCGACGGCCCTCGCGCTGCCGGCGGTGGGCGCCGCGGCCGGCCTCGTCGGGAGTCTCCTGTCCTTGTCGAAGCGGCCGAAGGCCTAGATCCGCGCCGGGGGATCGGGATCGCCGAGCAGTCGCGCGACCCCCTCCCAGCCGTGAACGTGCTCGCAGACGACCTTGATGGCGGACGTCAAGGGCACGGCGAGCATCGCCCCCGCCACGCCCCAGATCATTCCCCAGAAGATGAAGGCGACCATCACCGTCAGCGGAAAGAGGCGGACCTTTCCGCCCACGATGAACGGGGTGAGCACGTTCCCCTCCAGGAACTGGAGGGCGGAGTAGACGATGAGAACGAGGACCGCCTTGCCCATGTCGTACTGGAAGTAAGCCACCGCGATGGCGGGGATCGTCGAGAACATGACGCCGACGTAGGGGACGAGGATCGCGAGGCCCGCGAGCGGACCGAGCAGGTAGTAGTAGTTGACGCGGAGGATCATCAGCGTGACCGTA
>DASRPJ010000466.1:0-3612 GCA_035646435.1 Thermoanaerobaculia bacterium
AAGGTTCCCGCGAGGAAGCGCGCGAAGAAACTGTCGTACGTCATCCAGAAGCACCGCGCGACGGCGCTGCACTACGACTTCCGCCTCGAGTGGAAGGGCGTGCTCCTCTCCTGGGCGGTACCGAAGGGGCCCGCGCTCGATCCGTCCGTCAAGCGCATGGCGATGCCGACGGAGGACCACCCGATCGAGTACGCGAAGTTCGAGGGGATCATCCCGGAGGGGGAGTACGGCGGCGGCACCGTCATGATCTGGGACCGCGGCACCTGGACGCCCGAGTCGCCCGACGTGGACGCGGCTCTCAGGAAGGGAGACCTGAAGTTCACGCTCGACGGGGAGAAGCTCCAGGGATCGTGGGTGCTCGTCCGCATCCGGGCACGGGAGGGGGGGCGGCCGCCGTGGCTCCTGATCAAGCATCGGGACGAGCACGCGAGCAAGACCGACGTCGCGGAGACGGAGCCGCGCTCGGTCGTCTCGAAGCGGATCCTGGCGGAGATCGCGCGGGACGAAGGGGGAGACGTAGTGAAGGCCGCGTCCGGAGACCCGCCGGCGCTCATCCGGAAGCTCCTGAAGAAGCCGGAGCTCCTCGCGCCGCCGCGCCGCGGGCGCAAGGCCGTCTGGCACTCGAACCGGTCCGGGTCTTGATTCGAAAGGCGAGCGGACCCAGGGACCGCGTGCCCTTCCGCGTGCAGCCGATGCTCGCCACCCTCGTCGACGAGCCCTTTCACCGCAAGGGGTGGGTCTACGAAGAGAAGTACGACGGGTACCGGATCCTCGCTTACAAGCAGGGGAAGGAAGTCACCCTCTTCTCGCGCAACGCGAAGGACCGCACAGAGACGTTCTCCGAGATCGCGCGCGCGATCTCGCGCCTTCCGGACCGCGCGCTCCTTCTCGACGGAGAGGCCGTCGCCTTCGACCGCAAGCTCGTATCCCGGTTCCAGCTCCTCCAGCAGGGTGAGGCGACGGTGTTCGCGGTCTTCGACTGCCTCTACCGGAGCGGGAGAGACCTGCGAAGCGCGCTTCTCCCGGAGCGCCGCGCGGAGCTCGAGGCCGCGATCGGCCACGTCGAGCGTCTCTTTCCCTCCCGGCGGCTCGAGGCGAACGGCCTGAAGGCCTACGAGACGGCGCGGCGGCGGGGATACGAGGGTGTCGTCGCGAAAGACGCTTTCGCGCCGTACATCGAGGGGCGCAGCACGAAGTGGCTGAAGGTCAAGGCCAAGCAGGAGGAGGAGTTCGTCGTCGGCGGATACACGGCGCCGGCCGGATCGCGGACGCACTTCGGCGCCCTGCTCCTCGGCGCCTACCGCGGCCGGGACCTCCACTACGTCGGAAAGGTCGGAACGGGATTTCCGCAGAAGACGCTCTCGCAGCTCTACGGCCGGTTTCAGCCGCTCGTTCGGAAGGCGTCGGCGTTCGTCGCGCCGCCGCGCGAGAAGGGCGCCACGTGGCTGACGCCGAAGCTCGTCGCGCAGATCGCGTTCCAGGAGTGGACGGACGACCAGAAGCTGCGCCAGCCGGTCTTCCTGGGGCTGCGCGACGACAAGAAGCCGTCCGAGGTCCTCCTGCCGGAGGCGTCGTGACGGCGAAAAGAGCAACGGCAAAGGCGCCCCGGCGCGCCGGTCGAGAGGACCTGCCGGTCAACGTCTCGAACCCCGATAAGGTCTTCTGGCCGGACGAGGGCTACACGAAGCTCGACCTCGTCCGCTTCTACGACTTCGTCTTCCCGAAGCTGAAGCCGTGGGTGAAGGACCGGCTCCTCTCGCTGAAGCGGTGTCCCAACGGGATCCTCGGCAGCTGCTTCTTCCAGAAGGAGAAGCCCGACTCGATGCCCGCGGACACTCCGACGAAGCGGATCGAGCACGAGAACGGGATCCGCAACTACGTCGTCGGCGGGAAAAGGGAGACGCAGCTCGCGCTCGCGAACCTCGGCTGCATCGCCGTCCACGTCTGGGGGTCGCGGGCGCCGGCGCCGCGGCAGCCCGACTGGCTGTGCTTCGACCTCGACCCCGACTCCGGGAAGTTCGCGGACGCCGCGCGCGCCGGGCAGAAAGTGAAGGCCGCGCTCGATGCGCTCTCCCTCGTCTCGTTCGCGAAGACCTCCGGAAAGAAGGGGCTCCACGTCTTCGTGCCGATCCGCGTGGGGCCGGACGCCGACGAGGTCAAGTGGTTCGCGGAGGTCCTCGGGACGAGACTCTCCGCGGCGTACCCGACCGAGATGACGATGGAAGGATCGATCGCGAAGCGGAAAGGGCGCGTCTACCTCGATCCGTTCCGAAACGGCTTCGCGCAGACGGTCGTGTCGCCGTTCTGCGTGCGGCGCCACCCGCGGGCGCCCGTGTCGACGCCGCTCGAGTGGTCCGAGGTCGTGCCGAAGCTCGACCCGGGCGTCTTCAACATCTCCACGTTCGCGAAGCGGCTGGAGAAGCCCGACCCCTGGGCGGACTTCTGGAAGGCGCGGCAGGATCTGAAGCCGGCGATGAAGGCGCTCAAGAACCTCTAGCCCCGCCGCGTTGCGGCTAGACTTCCGCGCGCGTGCCCGCCCTCGAAAAGCTGGTCTCGTTTCTCGGCCGCCACTTCGGTCCGGCGAAGCTCTTCCTGGCGGTCGCCGCATGGGTCCTCGCCCTCGGCGCGTGGGGGATGGTCGCCCGCACGTACCTTCCGGTCGAGCACCGCCTCCGTTGGGAGATCCCGCTCGAGCTCCGGGCGCCTCTCTACGCCAAGTTCGATTCCGGCTGGTACCTCGCGATCATCGAGTGGGGCTACGGAAAGCCGCCGCCCGACGGGAAACCGTCGAACCACGCGTTCTTCCCCCTCTATCCGACGACGGCGAAGGTCTTTCGCGACACGTTCGCGATGGACGGCTTCCACGCCGGCCTCGTCGTGACGTACCTGTGTCTCTTCCTCGCGATGAGCCTCTTCTACCGGGAGGGGGTGCGCCGCCTGGGCGAGGAGGACGGCCGCGCGGCGGTCGTCTTCCTCCTCCTGTTTCCGACCGCCTTCTTTCTCGCCGCCGTCTACGCGGAATCGATGTTCCTCCTCTTCGCGCTCCTCACCTTCCGCGACGCCCGCGAGGGACCTCTCGGCAGGGCGCTCCTCTACGGCTTCCTCCTCGGCCTGACGCGCGCCTCCGCTCTCGCCGCGGCGCCGGCGCTCTTCCTCGCGGCGCTCGAGCAGCGCGGGCCGGACGGCCGCCGCCGATTCGGCCGTGCGTTCGCCGTTGCACTCGTGCCGGTCGCGACGGTCTTCCTCTGGATCTTCGGGGTGGGCGCGATCTACGGCGAGCCGGGGCTCTTCTTCCGCTCGATGGAGGGGTGGCACCGCGGGACGAGCTCGCTCTCCGGCGTCCTGGCCTGGTTTCACTCCATGAAGGTGCGGTTCGTGGACATGGACTGGAGGAGAGACCCCACGTTCGCTCTCGACTACGGGATCGCCGCGATCTTCGCGCTCGTCCTCATCTATCAGCTCGTCAAGAGGAGGTGGTCCGACGCCGCGTGGACGGGCGGCGCGATCGCGCTTCCGATGACGACGGGCCTCTCGGGAGGGATGCCCCGGTTCCTCCTCGTCGTCTACCCCGTCTTCTACGCGCTCGCGGAGGGCTCGCGCGGCCGTCCGAAG
>DASRPJ010000467.1:0-9288 GCA_035646435.1 Thermoanaerobaculia bacterium
CGGGCTCCGGGAGGATCTGTGTCCTTCCGACAGAGCCACAGATTCCTCGTCGCTGCGCTCCTCGGAATGACAGTCGGGCTTACGCCCCTCGCTTCCGAAACATCGCCTGCGCCACGAGCGCGACCCCCGCGAGCACGAGGGCCCACGGCCAGAGGTCTCGCAGCCGGGCGAACGCTTCCGCGAACGCCTCCTGCCGCGTCAAGGCTCCGACGAGCGCGACGAGGACGAGCACGACTCCCGGCAGGAGCGGCGACGGGCGCCGGTCGCGACCGGTCGCGCGGTCGAGCACCGCCACGAGGAGGAAGCCCGCGCCGAGGCCGAGGAGGAGCGTGGCCCAGTGAGGAAAGATCCCTTCGAGCGGCTCGCGCAACAGGAAGCCGGTACCGAGCCCGAGGAGGACCCCGCCCGGGAGGAGCGGACCGCGGGCTCGGCGCAGCGCCGAGAGCGCGAGGAAAATCGCCCCGATCAGGACGAGGATCGGTCCGGGGCCCGAGAACCGGAACGTCCGCGACAGGACGAAGAACGCTCCCAGGAGGAGCAGAACCACTCCGACGACGAGACCGCGCCGGTCGTTCACGCGGACTTCCCCTTTGGCGTCGGAGCTTCCTGCTCGTCCGACGGGAGAGGCTTGTCCCCCTCCCACCGGTAAAAGCCGTGGCCCGACTTCTTTCCGGTCCGCCCCTCCTCGACCATCGCTCTCAGGATCGCCGGCGGCTCGAACCGCTTGCCCGGGAGCTCGCTCGAGAGCGTCTCCGCGATCGCGAGACGGACGTCCAGCCCCACGAGGTCGCTCGTCTTCAACGGCCCCATCCGGTGGCCGTATCCGAGCTCCATCGCGCGGTCGATGTCTTCGGGCCGGGCGACACCTTCCTCGACCATCCGCATCGCCTCGAGCCCGAGCGCGAGGCCGAGGCGGGACGTCGCGAAACCGGGCGAATCCCGGACCCGCACCGCCTCCTTGCCGAGCGAGGCGACGAGCTCGAGCGCGCGGCGCTCGGTTTCCGCGGACGTGTCTTCGCCGCGCACGACCTCGACCAAGGGCATCGCGGCGACGGGATTGAAGAAGTGGATGCCGATCACCCGGTCCCGCCGGCCGGTCGCCCGCGCGATGCGGCTGATCGAGAGCGAAGAGGTGTTGGAGGCGAGGACCGTTCCCGCCGGGCAGAGGTCGTCGAGCTCGCCCAGGACGAGCCGTTTCAGGTCCAACGCCTCCGGGACCGCCTCGATGACGAAGTCCACGTCGCGGGTGTCCCGGAGCCGTTCGACGATCCGCAGCCGCTTTCGCGCGCCGTCCGCCGCCTCCGCGGCCACCTTGCCGCGCTCGACCGCGCGCGCCCAGGAGGACTCGACGGAGCCGCGCACCTGACGTTGCGCTTCGGGGTCTGCGTCGAAGACCCGGGTGTCGTGCCCACGGAGGGCGCACAACCCCGCGATCCCGCGGCCCATCACGCCGGCTCCGACGACGAGGACGCGCACGGCGATAAAGCTATCAGCTGCCGAAGAGCGCGGCGGCGTTGTCGAAGAGGATCCGGCGCTTCGCGCCGTCCGACAGCCCGAGGGCGAGAAACGCCTCGACGTTGCCGCGCATCGAAGCGACGCCGGGGCTCGGGTAGTCGGTGCCCCACAGGCAGCGCGCCGACAGCTCCTCGAGGCGCGGCAGGTACTCGAGGAGCTTCGCCGGCGGGATTCCGGAGAGGTCCAGGTGGACGTTGGCATGGCGCCGCGCGAGGAACATCGCCGTTTTCATGTAGAGCGGGCGACCCGCGTGAGCGAGGATCAGCGGGAGCCTCGGAAAGTCGAGCGCGACGTCGTCGGCCGCCATCGGGTCCGCGAAACGGTTTCGGGCGCCGGGAAAGATGGACGTCCCGGTGTGGATCATGACGGGCCGGCCGCGCTCCTCCGCCGCGCGATAGATCTCCGCGAGCGCCTCGTCGCCCGCCAGGTAGCCGTTCGCGGCGAAGAGCTGGTGGGGCGGGTGAATCTTCAGCATCCGGAGGCCGAGCTCGTCGAAGAGCCGGAGGGTGTCGCCGCGGGCGTCGCGGGTCCGCCGGGGGTGGATCGAGCCGACGGAGACGAGGCGGTCTTCGTGCCCCGAGACGAACCGCGACACCCACGCGTTGACCGACTCCTGGAAGCCCATCACCTCCGGGGCGACGTAGTTGATGAGCGCGGCGCGCTCGACCCCCTCGTCGTCCAGGAGGCGGAGGAGCTCGTCGGGGCTCGCGAGCACGCGCTGGAGGAGCTCCGAATCGGTTCGACCCCGAGTCATCACCGCCAGGGCCGCGGGATGGAGCTCCTGCCACGGCTGGACGTGGACGTGGCAGTCGAAGACGCGGAAGTTCATCCTCTTTGCCGCGCCGGGCTAGAACACGTGCGACAGCCCGACCCGCGCCCGGAGCCGGGGCCGGTCGGGCTTGTCGGAGAGCTCCGATCCCAACCCCCCGAAGAGGATCGTCTGGACGCCCACGCGATGGCGCGCGCCGATCTCCGCGTCCACGACGGCCGGTCCCTCCAGGATGGGGCTCGAACGCACCGTCACGCTGACGAGGAGAAGCGTGTCGGTGCGCCCGCGCGGGCCCGCGAGGAAGTCGACCGCGAGACCGCCCTCGAGCCGGTTCGCGCGCTCCGTCGGCACCGTGTCGCCGAGGCGCGTCCACCGGGCGTTGAAGTGCACGCGCAGGGCGTCGAACGACCGGGTCGCGAGACCCGCGAGCTGGAGGTCGGTGCCTCGCGAGTCGAGCCCGGTCGGGAAGGCGACCGCGATCCGGGCGCCGAGCGCGGGCCGGTTCGCGCCTTCGGTGACGATCCCGTAGAGCGCGTGGAGCTCGAGGTCGCCGGACGAGATGCCCCGCAGGGCGTTCCTCCCCGGGCTCGTGACGTAGCGCTGTGACGCGCCGAGCTCGAGGTTCCGGACGGCGCCGTAGACGAGCGTCCAGCCGGGCCCCTCGTCGTTCAAACCCCCGCGGCGCACGTTGTAGGTCCAGTCGAGAGCGGCGGAGAGGCCGCGGTAGGGAACGGGGGTGGCGTCTTCGACCGCGACCGGCCGTTCCCTCTCGAGGTTCGAGAGGAACTGGGCGGACGCCGGGACGGCCGCGAGCAAGAGCGAGCCGATGACGGCCGCTCCCTTGATCGAGCTAGTCCGCACCGATTCCCTCGACCGGCAACCCGTAGCGCCTCGCCACCGCGCGAAGGCGGGCGTCGCGGTCCCTCCGCGCCTCGAGGGTCGCCCCTCCGGGGACGAGAGCTCCGTACACCTCGGCGCGGAACCGCGCCAGGCGGTCGAGGTGGGCCGCGACTTCGGGATGGCGCTCGGCCACCGTCGGCGCCGCCACGCGGTACGTCGCCTCCTCGAGAGCCTTGTCGCGGGCGAGGGAGGAGTCGAAGTCGGCGATCGTGTCCCGCACCTTCCAGCGCTGCTGTCCGAAGTCCGACGCCGCGACCGCCTCCGCGGCGAGAACGAAGAGCCGCGTGCCGGACAGCAGGATCCGGGCGGACTGCGGAGCGAGAGCGAGCGCCTCGGCCGGAGCCGCGGGCGTCTCCGGCTCGGAAAGCGCCCACCGCTCGCCCCGGTAGACGCCGAGGGCCCGGGCGAGCCGGGCGGCGGTGATCTCCGGCGTCGCGTCGGCGGAGGCGAGCACGTCGCCGACCTGCTGCTCGAGGACCTGGCCCCAGCGGAGCGCGCGGAAAACCGGGGTCGCCTCCCGCGCGAAGCGGGGCGACACGAGCTCGGCCTCGGGCGGGAACCGCGGCGGCTCGGCAAGGAGCGAAAGCAGATAGGACGAGAAGGCCCGGTCGAGCGCGGGATTGATCCCGCCGGTCCACGCGATCTCGACGGCTCGCCACCGACCGTACCGGACCGCGTTCAGGCGGGAGTCGAGATCGGGGAAGAACCGGTGAACCGCGTGTTTGTGGCGGCCCCGGGGGGGAAGCGGTTCCTGGCCCTTCGTGCTCGCCGGGGCGACGGCGACCACGACCGCGCACAGGACCGCGACGCGCGCGGCGCCGTCAAACCGCCTCATCGGGGATGGGAAATATAGCCCAGGAGGAGCTTTCGCTATCCGACGGGAGTCGGGCGGACGGTCCGCTCGCCGTCGAAGGCCGCTCCCCCGAGCATTCGCACCGTCAGGAGGGTCAGCGCGATCCCCGTGGCCCCGACGAACAGCGCGGCCGCGGGGCCGAACCGTTCCGCGACCGCGCCCGCCTGGAGGTTTCCGACGGGCACGAGCCCCAGCCACGCGAGCGCATAGAGGGAGATGACGCGGCCGCGAAGCCGGTCCGGGGCGCTCGTCTGCAGGAGCGTGTTGATGAGCGAAGCGGACGAGGACATCGACGCGCCGAGGAGCGCGAGAAAAGCGAGGGAGAGGGCGTAGCTGCGCGAGACCCCGAGTCCGGCGAGCGACAGCGCGAAACCGAAGGACGCGAGGAGAATCGCCTCTCCCTTTCTCCGGAAATCGCCGAGGGACGCGAGAAAGAGGGCGGAAGCCGCCGCGCCGAGCCCCACCGCCGAGAGCATCCCGCCGAGCCCTTCCGGACCGACGTGAAGCAGCTTGCGCGCGAAGAGCGGAGCGAGGGTCACCGCGGGAGTTCCGAACACCGCGAGCGAAGCGGCGATCGCGAGAAGCGTCACGATGAGGGGCCGCCTCCGCGCAAACCGCACTCCGATCCGGAGGTCCACCCACGCGCCGCGGCTGCCCGCGCGGCGGCGCGAGAGCCGCGGCAGCGCCGCGAGCGCCGCGATCACGGCGAGGTACGACACCGAGTTCAACGCGAAGCAGCCCGCCTCGCCGAAGGCGGCGATCGTCAGACCCGCGATCACGGGCCCGATGACCCGCGAGAGGTTGAACTGCATCGAGTTGAGCGAGATCGCGTTCAGGAGGTCCTGGCGGCCCACGAGGTCGAGAAAGAGCGACTGGTGGGAGGGCATGGTGAAAGCGTTGGCGACCCCGTTCACGATCGCGACCGCGGCGACGAGCGGTACCGAGACGAAGCCGAAACCGGTCGCGGCCGCGAGTATCGCGGCGCAACCCATCTGCGTGAGCTGGGTGGTCAGAAGGAGCTTGCGCCGGTCGACGCGGTCCGCCGCGACCCCGGCGAGCGGCGCGAGGAGGAGGGTCGGGATCGATCCGATGAATCCGACGAGGCCGAGCACGAGCGCCGAGTCGGAGAGCCGCAGGACGAGCCACCCCTGGGCGACGACCTGCATCCAGGTGCCGATGTTCGACAGGAAGAGACCGATCCAGTAGCGCCGGAAGGGCGCGTGCGAGAGCGAAGAGAACATCCCGCGGCGCGGCGCGGTCTCCCCGCGCGGCGGGGCGAGGCCGAGGTTCGGGCCCGCGGGCTTCAGGAACGCGGGGTGGCTCGCGCCGCTCTCGACTCGTTCTTTGTCGGTCATGTGGGCCGGGAGACTCGAGAGGGGAGACTCGTGACGCGCTTCCACGCGCCGGAAAGGAGGAGGATCGAGAAGTTCACGCCGGTACCGACGAGGACCGGGTCGACCCCGAACGCGATGGCGGGAACGAAGCGGCCGAGAGCGGCGACCGCGCCGCCGGCGATCATCGCGGCGATCGCTCCCCGAGCCGGCGGCCGCGCGCCTTCCGGAAGCATCGCCGCGAGCACCGGCAGGATGATCCCGGCGGCGAAGATCGAGTAGCCGAGCTTCAGGGTCTCGACGACGTTCTGTCCGAGCGCGACCGCCACGGCGAGACCGAGCGCCCCGTAGACCGGGGCGAGCGCGCGCGCCGCGCCGACGCCGGTTCCGCGCTTCGAGAAAGCAGGGAAGAGGTCGCGGACCGTGACGGCGCACGCGGACAGGAGGACGACGTCGGCCGAGGTCTGCATCGTGGCGACGAGCGCGACGAGCACGAGCGCCGCCGCGGCCGGCGGGAGAAAGCCGAGGATCGCCGCCGGCAGCGCCTGCCCCGGCTCGACGGGCGCCAGCGCCTTGCGCGCGGCGAGCGCGATCGCGGCGACGGCGAGCCCGAAGGCGACTTTGGAGACCGCGGCGAGGAGCGCGGCGCGGCGGGCGGTCTCTTCGTCGCGGCAGGAGAGGAGCTTCGCGTAGACGTCGCTCCCCACGAGGTGCGGCAGGCCGACGAGCACGAGGAGACCGAACACCTCGCCCGGACCGATCCCCGGCGAGAACGGGAAGGTCCACGCTTCCGCGGGAAGCCCGTCGAGGCCGGACGCGCGCGAGAGCGCGAAGTACAGGGCGACGCCGGGGATCGCGGCGACCATGACGCCGAACTGGACGAGGTCGGTCCGGGCGACCGCGAACTGGCCGCCGAGCGCGGTGTATGCGACGAACACCGCGGTCGAGGCCAAGAGCGCGGGAAGCGGCGGCACGTCGAGCGCCGCGGTCAGCACGGTCTGGGTCGCTTCGACGAGGAGGGCGAACCAGACGATTTCCGAGACGAGCACGAGCGCCGCCGCCGCGCGCCGCGCCCCCGGACCGTATTGGCGGCCGACGATCTCCGGCAGGGTGACGGCGCCCTCGCGCCGGATCCGCCGCGCGAGGAAGAGGCCGAGGAGGAGGAGTCCGAGCGCGCCGGCGAAGTCGAGCCACAGGCCCGAGATCCCGTTCGCGTAGACGAACGCCGCGAGCACGATCGTCGTCGAGCCGCCGGTCGTGAGCGACGCGAGCCCGAGGAAGCCCCAGAACGTCGAGAGGCTCCGGTCCGCGACGAAGTAGGAGGCGTCGTCCCTTCCGGCGCGGCGGCGCCAGAAAAAACCGACGGCGAGGACGAGCGCGAGGTAGAGGGTGAGGAAGACGGCGGTGAGGGCCTGCACCTAGAGACGTCTCACCACCGCGTCCAGGAGCGTCACGCCGATCGCGAGCGCGCGTTCGTCGATCGCGAAGCGCGGGGAGTGGTGGGGCCGGTGCTCGCCGGCCGGCGCCGAGCCGACGAAGAAGAAGCAGCCGGGCACGCGGTCGAGGTACACGGACATGTCCTCGCCCCCCATCGTCCGCGTGTCCGTGTCGACGTTCTCCTCGCCGAGAAGCTCTCTCGCCGCCTCGATCACGACGTCCGCCACCGCCGGATCGTTGACCGTCGGCCGGTTGATGCGACGGTAGTCGAGTCGGGCCGAGACGCCGGCGGCGGCCGCGGTGGCCGACACGATCCGCTCGAGCTTGGTGGCTATGGCGTCGCCGGTCGCCTCGCGGAACCAGCGCGCGGTGCCGGTCATCCGGACGTCGGACGGAATGACGTTGAACGCGTCCCCGCCGTGGACGCTCGCGATCGTCACGACGGCGGCGTCCTGCGGGGAGATTTCCCGCGACACGATCGTCTGGACCGCTTCGATGATGCGGGCCGCCGCGACGATCGGATCGGTCGCTTCGTGCGGGGCGGCGCCGTGGCCGCCCCGCCCTTCGACGTGGATCTCGAACTCGTCCACCGCCGCCATGAGCGCGCCGCGGTTGACTCCGACGCGTCCGACGGGAAGCTGGTTCCATAGGTGGAGCCCGACGGCGGCGCCCACGCCTTCCAGGACCCCGTCCGCGACACACGCGCGCGCCCCGCCGCCCCGCTCCTCCGCGGGCTGAAACACGAATCGCACGGGTCGGTCGGCGGGATCGCGCGTCAGCCGCGCGGCGACGGCGAGGGCGATCGCGACGTGGCCGTCGTGCCCGCACGCGTGCATGCGTCCCGAGATCTCCGACTCGAAGTCCACGCCGCTCGCCTCGGTCAGCGGAAGCCCGTCCATGTCCGCGCGCACGAGGAGGCGATTGCCGCCGGCGCGGAGGTCCGCCGTGAC
Source organism: Thermoanaerobaculia bacterium (assembly GCA_035646435.1). Taxonomy (GTDB): domain Bacteria; phylum Acidobacteriota; class Thermoanaerobaculia; order UBA5066; family Gp7-AA6; genus Gp7-AA6. Next base: position 7,756 of record DASRPJ010000467.1, read on the forward strand.
GCCGGTCCGGCCCACGCCGTTGCGCGGCGAGAGACCGAGCACCCGAAGCGCATCGGAGACTTTCGCCGCGGTGCGGCTCTCCTCGAACGCGGTCTCCGGATGCCGGTGGAGGTCTCGACGCATCTCGCCCAGCGCGTCGAGCTCGCTCGCGGGGAAGCCGGACAGGATTCTCTCGACCGGTCCCGGCTCGTGCGGCACGTCCGGATCTTATAGAAGGGCCTCGGCGAGGGCGGCAGCTGATAGCTTTCCTTCGTGACGCCCCTCGTGTCGCCCGAGCTCGACCGGTACCTGATCGACGTGCTTCCGCCGCGCGATCCGCTTCTCGTCGAGATCGAGGCCACGGCGCGCGAGCGCAACGTACCGATCGTCGGACCGGCGGTGGCGACTCTACTCGCCCTCCTCGCGCGGTCGATCGGAGCGCGGCGCGTCTGCGAGCTCGGCAGCGCCATCGGTTACTCGACGTCCTTCTTCGCGCGCGCGGTCGGTCCGGGGGGCTCGGTCCTCTACACGGACGGGAGCGAAAAGAACGCGCGCGAGGCCGCCGGTTACTTCGAGCGAATGGGCCTCTCCGACCGGATCGACATCCGCGTCGGGGACGCCGTGGCGAGCCTCGCGTCGACCACGGGAGAATTCGACGTCGTCTTCATCGACATCGACAAGGACGGGTATCCGGAGGCGCTCGAGGCGGCGGCCCCCCGCGTCCGCCCGGGCGGATTCCTGCTCGCGGACAACGTGCTCTGGTCCGGCAAGGTCGTCGACCGGACCGCTCGCGACCCCGATACCGAGGCGATCCGGGAGTTCAACCGGCGCCTATTCGCGCGCCGGGACTTCGAGTCGGTGATCGTGCCCCTGCGGGACGGCGTAGCGATTGCTCGCAAGCTCTGAAGGGTAATGAACGACCGCGAAAAGCTCCTCCTGCGCTTTCAGTTCTTCGCCGCGAGCGAGGACCTCGACGTCTTCGAGGGCGCCCTGCTCGTGTCGGAGCTCGTCGATCCGGCGGAAGACCTCGAAGCGGCGCGCACCGAGGTTGCGGCGCTCGCGGCGCGCGTACGCGAACGGATGGCGGCGCGCGAGGATCCGATCGAAGCCCTCCGCCAGGTCCTCTTCGCCGAGGCGGGTTTCCGCGGCGACCAGGAGTCCTACGACGAGCCGGAGAACTCGTCGGTCGCGCGCGTCGTCGCGAGCCGCCGCGGAATGCCGATCACGCTTTCGATCGTAACCGTCGAGGTCGCCCGGCAGGCGGGCCTCGAGCTTTCCGGCGTCGGACTGCCGGGACACTTCGTCGTGGGAGGCGAGGCCCTGCCGCAGGAGACGTACCTCGACCCGTTCGACGGGGGCGTCGTCCGCAACCGCGACTCCGTCGCCCGCCGCGTGAGCGCCGTCTTCGGCACGACCCTGACGCTCCCCGACGAGATCTTCGCGCCGGACACGGAGCGCGCGATCCTTTCGCGGGTCCTCTCCAACCTGCGCCGGTCGTGGGAGCGCCGCGAGAAGTACGCCGACGCGCTCGAGTCTCTGCGCTGGGCGGAAATC
>DASRPJ010000468.1:0-12047 GCA_035646435.1 Thermoanaerobaculia bacterium
CGTCGATCGTCGAAGGTTCAGAACCCGCGGTACTGGGCGGTCAGCGCTTCCATCCGGCCGTTCTGGCCCGCCGTGAAGGCATACATGCAGGCGTCGCCGGTGTAGTCCATGAAGTTCTCGATGGGGTCGACTCCGGGATCACCGTTGCACGAGTCGCGGCCCACCGGGCAGAAGAACGCTGGCGAGCGCTCGGCGGGGGTGTCGGCGACGTAGTCGTTGAACGGGGAGCACGACCACTGGAACGTGTGGTACAGCCCGAGCCAGTGTCCGATTTCGTGCGTCGCGGTGTCCCCCTCGCTGTATCGCGCGTGCGTTCCGCCCGGAAGCGAGTTGAACCAGCAGACGATTCCGTCGTCGGAGGGGTTGCCCTCGTACCAGAACGGGAACGTCGCCCAGCCGAGGTAGCCCCCGCCGTCGTTCGTGTAAAAGTTCAGGTCCGCGGCGCCGCCGATCCGGAGGGCCGCCTTCATCTCCGCCTCCGCGGCGCTGCCCGGTCCGGCGCTGAACCACGCGTCGTTCACGGAGTAGTCGACGCCCGCGAGGTCGAACCGGAACGGTGTATCGGCGCCGCCGGTTCGGCCCGCAAACGAGTCGTTCATGACGGTCATCTGATCCCGGATCATCTTGTCGCTCACGGCGCCTTCGCCGGTCGACGAAGTGATGACGTGGAAGTAGACGTCGATCGTTTTGGTCCCGCCCGGGCTTCTCCGCCCCCGGTTGAATCGCGTGAGAGATTTTTCGATCTGCGCCGCCGTCGTCTCGTCCGGCGCCCTGGTCGCGCACTTGTCGCCCGCCGCCGCGGCCGACGCGGATACGCCGAACGCGGTCACGCCGGCCAGCAACGCCGCGATCATTCCTTTTCGGTTCATTGGTCCTCCTCAGAGAAAGGTTTGTTTGGGAGCATCGGAGTGTTTGTCACGGTTTCGGCCAAGTCAACCCGGAAACCCCCGGTTTCGCGTTACAATTTGACAGTTCCGTCATGGCACAGAGCAGATCGGGTCGTTCGGTCGAGGGCCGCCGTGTCTCCGTCCCGGTGTCACGCCGCGCCCTTCTCCGCGGACTTTCCGCCGCGTCGCTCCTCGCGGCCGCCGGCCCCAGCCGCGCGGCCACGCGCGTCCTCTCCCCGTCGCGGCCCGGCCCGCGGGTCGTCGTCGTTGGAGCCGGGGTGTTCGGCGCGTTCTCGGCGCTGTCGCTCCTGAGAGGAGGGGCGCGCGTCACGCTCGTGGACGCCTGGGGGCCCGGCAATTCGCGCGCGAGCTCGGGAGGCGAGACTCGCGTCATCCGCGGCGTGTACGGACCCGACCGGATCTACGTCGAAATGGTGGCGCGCGCTTTCGATCTGTGGCGGGAGAACGAGCGCCGCTGGAAACGCAAGCTGTACCACCCGACGGGCGCGATCTGGCTCGTGACGGGACCCGACGACTTCATCCGTGCTGCGATGCCGCTTCTCAAGGAGCGCGGATTCCCGTTCGAGGAACTGATGACGGCCGAGGCGCGTCGGCGCTGGCCGCAGATCGACTTCGAGGGGGTCCGGTGGGTCTTCCGGGAGGAGCGGGCCGGCTACCTCCTCGCTCGGCAGTCGTGCGCGGCGGCGGTCGAGGGGTTCGTGACCGAAGGGGGCGAATACCGCGAGACCGCCGCGGAGCCGGGAGCGATCCGCGGGAACGCCCTGACGGGACTGAAGCTGTCCGACGGCTCCACGTTGAACGCGGATGCGTACGTTTTCGCGTGCGGCCCCTGGCTCCCGAAGGTGTTTCCCGACGTCCTCGGGGAAACGATTCGGCCGACCCGCCAGGAAGTGTTCTTTTTTGGAACGCCTTCGGGAGACGGGCGGTTCTCGGAAGGGACGATGCCTGTCTGGGTCGACTTCGGTCCGCGCCTCTTTTACGGGATCCCCGGCAACGAGGGGCGGGGCTTCAAGGTCGCGGACGACACGCGCGGGACGCCTTTCGATCCCACGGCGGGCGAGCGCGTCGCGTCGGCCGACGGGCTGCGCGCCGCGCGCGAGTTCCTCGGACGCCGCTTTCCCGCCCTGAAGGGCGCGCCCCTGACCGAGTCGCGCGTCTGCCAGTACGAGAACACGCGCGACAGCCGATTCCTCCTCGACCGCCACCCCGACGCCGCGAATGCGTGGATCGCGGGAGGCGGCTCCGGCCACGGCTTCAAGATGGGTCCCGCCGTCGGGGAGCGCGTCGCCAACCTCGTTCTCGGCCACGCGAAAGTCGACCCCTTCTTCGGCCTCGCTCGGCTGACGAACGCGGAGCGCCCGTCGTGAAGCCGGGGAAGTTCCTCGTCGGGCTCGCCGTGTTCGTCGTCGGCCTCGGCGTCGGGCTGCCGCCGACCGCGAGCCGGACGCGCTCGACCGCCATCGCGATGGCGACCACGCGGAGCTCGGGCCTCCTCGCGAAGACCTCGGAGGAGTACTGGGCTTTCCTCCAGAAGCGAAACCTCGGCCTCCGGCTGCGGATGGGGCTTCCCGTCGAGGAGCTGCCCGACCTTTCGGAAACCCGCGCCCGCGCGGACGCGCAGTTCGGCGCCGCGCTCCTGGAGAAGCTTCGCGGTCTCCGTACGCACGAGCTCTCGCACCAGGAGTCGCTCTCGCTCGCGATGCTCCGCCTGGAAGCGGCGGAGCTCGCCGGGTCGGCGCGCGACTGGTGGCTCACGTTCCCGGTCACGCCCTACGCGTCTCCGCTCCGGGTCGTTCACCAGGCGTTCACCGGTTGGAAGTTCCGGACACCCGACGACCTCGATCGATACGCTGTGCTCCTCACTCGGTATGCGGCGTTCATCCGCCAGATGGAGGAAAAGCTCCGAGCCCAGGAGGAGCGCGGCATTCGACTCCCGAAAGGGGAGATCGAGCTCGTCGCGCTCACGTATCGGGCGGCGATCGCCGAGCCGCCGGCGAGTCTCTTCTTCGTTTCACCCGAGAGACTCGAGGCAGTTCCGGAGCAGGACCGCGCGCCCTTCACTCGGCGCGTGGAGAGCCTGATCGCGTCGCGGATCAACCCGGCCCTCGAGAGCCTCGCCTCGTACGTGACGGGGGAGTACGCGGCGAAGGCTCCGTCGGCGGTGGGCCTCTCGCAGTATCGCGGCGGCAAGGCGTATTACAGGAGCCTCGTCCGCCGTCACACGACGCTCGACGTGACCCCGGAGGAAGTTCACCGACTCGGCCTGGCCGAAGTGGAGCGTCTGAACGGGGAGCTCGAGAGGATCCGCGCGGAGGTCGGATTCGCGGGGAGCCTCGCCGATTTCCGGCGTCATCTGCGCGCCGATCCACGGTTCATTCCCTCGACTCCGGAGGAGATCGGCGATCGCCTCCTCGCCGCGCAGAAGCGGATCGAGCCGAAGATCCCGATGTACTTCGGACAGGTTCCGCGCGCGCCCGCGGGAATCCGACGCCTCGCGCCGACGCTCGAAGGCTCGATGACTTACGGGTATTACCAGTCGCCGACCGCGACGGACCGGCGCGGTTACTACTACTACAACGGGTCGAGCCTGGCGGACCGCTCGCTCCTGAACGCGGCCGCGCTCATCTACCACGAGCTCGTCCCCGGGCACCACTTCCAGCGCGCGCTGCAGCACGAGAACACCGACCTGCCCAAATTCCGGCGCGAGGCGGGCTGGACCGCGTACACCGAAGGGTGGGGCGAGTACGCTTCTTCCCTCGCCGGCGAGATGGGGATGTACGAAGACCCGTACGACCGGGCCGGGCGCCTCATGATGGACGCCTTCCTTTCGACGCGCCTGGTCGTGGACACCGGCATGAACGCTCTGGGCTGGAGCCGCGCACGCGCGATCGAGTACATGAAGGCGAACACCCTCGAGTCGGACACCCAGATCGCGACGGAGACGCTGCGCTACTCGTGCGACATTCCCGGCCAGGCCCTCGCCTACAAGATGGGCTCCGCGCGGATCCGCGAGCTTCGGGCGCGCGCGGAGCGGGAGCTCGGTCGGGCGTTCGACGTCCGGCGCTTCCACGACGCCCTGCTCGGGTCCGGCCCGATGCCGCTCGCGGTGCTCGAGCGGCACGTCGACTGGTTCATCGAGACGGAAAAGGCGCGCGGGTCGGTTTCGGCGAGTCGGTAGGCCGGGAGCCGGGAGCGCGGACCGCTATCCCTTCGACTTCGTAAACCGAAGCGTCTCGCCGGAGCGGACGTTCTGCGCAACGAGCTCGCCGGGTTGGATCTCGACGTCCCAGGCCCCCGTTCCGTTGGGAAAAAGGGCTCCGCAGGAAGCCTCCGCCGAGAAGCCCTCGCCCGCGGGCTTCAGATCGACGCAACAGCGGGGGCCGCGCACGGCCCGATGAACCCGGACCGATGCCTTCTGAATCGAGGCGGTCGGTTCGGAGTCCGGGTAATAGGTGAGGCGCGGAGTCGCGCCCCAACCCGTCAAACGCACGAGTCCCGAGCGGCGCACGCTCTCCCCGCGATAGAGGCCCGATAGGGTCAGGAGAAGGCTGACGCTGCTTGTCTGTGGATCGTGGAGCCTCTCGAGCTCGAGCGTCAGGTCGTTCTCGGGGCTCGATCCGACGAACCGTCCCGACAGCATCGATAAAGAGCTGACGAGGCTGATGTGCCCGGAGACGCGATAGTGCCGTTGACTCTCTTCGTAGTCCTCGATCGCCAGAGTGAATTTGGGGTGTCCCCACTGGTCGGTGGTTTGTACGGGATTCGTCGAACAGGCCAGAAGTGTGAAGATGCTGAGAAACGAGGCAGCACGGGTCAGTGGTTTCATGGGGAGTCGCCCTCCGGGTGTTTCATTCTCTCTTCCGTGTTCGCAATTCCCCTGCCGCGGGCGTCCTCCCTTCGATCGAAGGTAAGTTCATGGCCCCAAAAGGGCGCCCAACGCTACGAAAGCCGCATTGTTTCAAGTCGAGGCCATTGTGTCCTGTTATCGCCTACCCTTTGCCCGGCCGGACGGGTCCGCGGCTTGCAGAACCGATCGGCATGACGGGCAAGACACCCACGCGGCTCGCGATCGCGCTCATTTCGGTCGCACTGGCCGGCGCGCGCTGTTCGAACCTGGCTGGCGTCTTCGAGAAGCCAGACCTCCAGTTCCGCGGCCTCCGCGTGAACTCGATCGGGTTCGACGGCGCGTCGCTCGACATCCTGGTCGACGTCTACAACCCGAACTCGTACCGGCTCGCGCTCCAGCGCTTCAGCTACGACCTCGCGATCGAGAACGTGAACTGGGGTCTCGGGTCGACCAATTCGCCTCTCGCGGTCGACGCGCGCAACTCGGCCACGATCCGTCTGCCGCTCGAGGTGTCGTGGTCGCGGCTCGGCGACGTCGGCCGCCAGGCCCTGCAGACCGGGTCGGTGAACTACGGCGTGACGGGCGAGATCACGGTCGGGACGTCGCTCGGAGACGTTCGCGTGCCGTACTCGAAGTCCGGCCGGTTCTCGATCTTGAGCAATGAGCGATAGGCCCTCGGGCCCTGAGGTTACGGACGTCACCCAAGCCGGCTTCCGGCTTCTTCTGGCGGTCCGCGAACGCTTCCTCTCGTTTCAGGACTTTCCGTGGTTCAAGAGTGCTCCCGCATGGAAGATTCGAAACGTCGAGCAGGTCGGTTCGGATCACCTCCGCTGGCCGGAGCTGGACATCGATCTGTCCCTGGAGTCCATTGATCACCCGCACCGCTTCCCTTTGGTCTGGAAAGCCTTGCCTTAGGCGACCCGCCTCGAATCACTCGACTGAGACCGCGACTCCGTTCTCGAAGACGACCTTTTTTCCGACGCTCCGGTAGTGCCACGTCTCGCGCGGCGCGCCCATCGCGTTGGTGTCGGACGTGACCTCGTCCGGGGCGCCCATGAGCGCGCGCACCTCGGTCGGGGTCATGTTCTCGTGAAGGCGTCCGGCTTCGCGCGGCGCGGCGTCTTCGGACCCCATGCGGTCGGTCTCGGCGTGGCGCGCGTCGGCTTTCCGGGCCGCCTCGCGCGCGCGATCGATCGGCGCCGACGAGGGGGAGTCCGGTCCCCTCGAGCCAAACAGGCCGCCCGCGGAGTTCTTGAAGAGCCAGTAGCCGACGGCGAGGACGATGACGAGAAGGATCAGTCGCCCCATGTCGTTCCTCCTGTCTCAGGCGTGCGGGGAGTGGGCGGGAAGCGTGGCGCCGGACGCCGAGGGAAACGCGTTCATCTCCCGCTCCGTGCCGAGGAGGTCCTTGAGCGTGATGCGACCGAGCACGCCGTCCACCGCCGACTGGAGCATGCGCCAGACCGAACGGATCGAGCAGTCCGTCATGTGCGTGCAGAGGCGCTCGACTCCGGAGTGCGAGTCGCAGAACGACGGCTCGTAGAGGCGGCCGCCCAGGGCCGCGAGGACGTGGCCCACGTTGATCTCGCCCGCCGTCCGCGAGAGGGCGTAGCCGCCGGCCTGCCCGCGGGTCGAGTTCACGAATCCGGCTTCGCGCAGGACGCGCATCATCTTCGCGACGTTCGGCTCGGAGATCCCTTCGGACCGCGAAAGCTCGGCGATGGTGACGCTTCCGGCCGTTCCCTCGCGCCCGACGCGGAGGAGACACCGCAGCCCGAACTCTTCCTGCGACGAGAGCTTCATTGCGGCTCCTTCACATCATCCCGAGCTGCAGCTTGGCGGCGTCGGACATCATGTTCATGCTCCACGGCGGATCGAAGAGGACCTGGACGTCCGCATCCTTGATTCCCGGCACCTTCAGGAGTTTCTGCCGGATGTCCTCGCGCAGGACGTCGCCCATTCCGCAGCCGGGCGCGGTCAGCGTGAAGCGCACGTCGACCTTTTCACCGCCTTCAGGGTGCGGCGTCAGCTCACAGCTGTACACGAGGCCGAGATCGACGATGTTCACCGGGATCTCCGGGTCGTAGCAAGTGCGCAGCTCGTCCCAGCAGAGCTCCTCTGCCGTCTTCCCCGACGTCGCGTCCGCGGTTTTTTCTTCGACCGCCTCGCCGATCGCGTCGGCGTCCTTCGCGTCGATGCGGGCGAGGTACCCCATCGGCATCATGACGGTGTAAGTGCCGCCGAGCGACTGCGTGATCTGGAGCGGCGTGCCCTCCGGGATCGTGAACCGGGTCCCCGCGGGGATCTCGCTCGCCACGACCTCGCGGGTCGTCGTCGTCTGCTTCTGTGACCACATGTCAGGCTCCTCCGCTTTCCGCCTTCGGCCCCTCGGTGAGCTCCGTCGAGACCGTCCGATCCTCGCCCGCGAGCGCAGCCTTCAACGTGTGCCACGGGAGCGTCGCGCACTTGATCCGCACGGGAAACTCGCGCACGCCCGAGAAGACCTCGAGCTTGCCGAGCTCGGGCGCTCCCGGCTTCGCGGTGCCGTTCTTGCCGGTGATCAGGTCGTGGAAGCGCTCGAAGAGGGCCTCCGCCTCCCCCCGCGTCCGGCCCTTCAGCGACTCCGTCATCATCGAGGCCGACGCGGTCGAGATCGCGCACCCGGCGCCGCGGAAGCCGACCTCTTTCAGGACGTCGTCCTCGAGCCGTACGTAAACGGTCTCCCGGTCGCCGCAGAGCGGGTTGTAGCCCTCCGCCTGCCGGTTCGCGCCGGCGAGCTCGCCGAAGTTCTTCGGTCGCTTGCTGTGGTCCAGGATCACCTCCTGGTAGAGGTCGCGGAGCTCGCCCATCAGCGGAACATCCTCTGCACTTTCCGGATCCCCTCGGCGAGCGCGTCGATTTCGGCGCGCGTGTTGTAGAGGGCGAGCGAGGCCCGCGCCGTCGCGGGGATCCCGAAGAACTCCATGACGGGCTGCGCGCAGTGGTGGCCCGTGCGGATCGCAATTCCTTCCTGGTCGAGCACCGTGCCCACGTCGTGAGGATGGACGCCTTCCAGGACGAACGAGAGCACCCCGATCTTCTCCGGGGCGGTGCCGACGACGGTCAAGCCCGGCAGCGCCGAAAGAGAACTCGTCGCGTAACCGAGGAGGTCTTCCTCGTGAGCCGTGACGCTCCCGATCCCGACACGGGAAAGGTAGTCGACCGCCGCACCGAGCCCGATGGCGCCGGCGATGTCCGGCGTCCCCGCCTCGAACTTGTATGGCAGGACGTTCCAGGTCGTCTTCTCGAAGGAGACCGAGCTGATCATGTCGCCGCCCCCCTGGTAGGGGGGCATCTCCTCGAGAAGCTCCGCGCGCCCGTAGAGGACGCCGATCCCCGTTGGGCCGTACATCTTGTGCGCGGAGAAGGCGTAGAAGTCGCACCCGATCTCCTGGACGTCCACGGCGAGCCGCGGGACGGCCTGAGCCCCGTCCACGAGGACCGGAATGCCCCGGGCGTGCGCGATCTCGACGATCTTCCGAATGGGGAGAAGAGTCCCGAGCGCGTTGGACACGTGCGCCACCGAAACGATCTTCGTCCGCGGCGTCAGGAGCCGTTCGAGCTCCTCCACGCGCACCTCGCCGGTCCGGTCGATCGGCAGGACGCGGAGGTTCGCCCTCTTTTCGTCGCAGAGGAGCTGCCAGGGCACAATGTTCGAGTGGTGCTCGAGCGCCGTGATGACGACCTCGTCCCCCTCGCCCACCCGCTGGCGCCCGAGGGTCTGCGCGACGAGGTTGATCGCCTCCGTCGTCCCGCGGACGAACACGATCTCCCGCGTTTCGGCGGCGTTCACGAACGCGCGCACCTTTTCCCGCGACCGCTCGTAGGCGTCCGTCGCCTGGACCGACAGCTCGTGGACGCCCCGGTGGATGTTTCCGTAGTAGCGGCCGTAGAGGTCGGCGGCCGCTTCGATGACCGGCGTCGGCTTCTGCGTCGTCGCCGCGTTGTCGAGATAGACGAGGGGCCGGCCGTGGACCGTGCGGGCGAGGATGGGGAAGTCGCGGCGGAGCGCTTCGACGTCGAGAAGCGGCGCCGCCGCGCGCCCCGGCTCGCGAACGGGAACCGCGGAGCTCACGACGCGCCCTCGCCCCCGGAAAGCCGCAAGCCGAGGTGCTTCTCGACCAGCCCGCGGAGCGGCGCGATCCGGATGCGCGACGCGACGTCGCTCGCGAAAGCGTAGACGAGGAGGGCCCGAGCCTCTTCTTCGCCGATCCCGCGCGAGCGGAGGTAGAACATCGCCGTCTCGTCGAGCTGCCCGATCGTCGAGCCGTGCCGGCACTTCACGTCGTCGGCGAAGATCTCGAGGGCGGGCTCGGAGTTGACGAGCGCCTCCTTCGAGAGAAGGAGGTTCTTGTTCGTCTGCATCGCGTCGGTCTTCTGCGCGTCCTGGCGGACGATGATCTTCCCGTTGAAGACCCCGCGGGACTTGCCGCTCATGATTCCCTTGTAGAGCTCGCGGCTGGTCCCGTGCGGCTGCGCGTGATCGATCCTGGTGTGGTTGTCGAGGTGCTGCGTGCCGGACCCGAGGAAGAGCCCGTTCAGGGTGCAGCCCGCGCCGGGGGCGTCGAGCCGCACGTTCAGGTCGTTGCGAACGAGGGCGCCTCCGAGAGTGATCGAGTGGGACGTGAAGCTGCTGTCGCGCTTCTGGAGGACTTCCATCGTTGCGACGTGGAAAGCGCCGAGGCTCTCGCGCTCGAGCTTGTAGAAGTCGAGCACGGCCCCCTCGCCCACGACGACCTCGGTCACGGCGTTCGTGAAGTAGAGCGCACCGGCGGTTCCGATCCAGCTCTCCACGACGACGGCCTGGCTGCCGGGCTCGGCGATGACGAGGTTGCGGGGGTGCGAGACGGTCGGCCCGAAGTCGGGCTCGGAGAGGAACAGGAGATGGATGGGGCCCGTGAGAACGGCGCCGGCGGGGATCCGCACGTACGCCCCGTCCTCGAGGAGCGCCGAGTTCACGTCGGCGAACGCGTTGCCTTCGCGAGCGATTCGCGCGAGGTACGGCTCGACGGACTCCGGCCGGCTCGCGAGGATCTCCCGGAGACTCGCGATCTCGACACCGCCGGCCGGCGGCGAGACCGACGAAAGCTCCGGGACGTACCGTCCGTTGACGAAGACGAGCTGAGCGCCCGATCGCCCCGGCAGATCGGCGGCGTCGAAATCCTCGATCCGCCGCGGCCCCGCCTCCGCGGCCGGCGCGAAAGGAACCTTCAGGATCGGCGCGACGTTCGTGTACTTCCACGCCTCGTCGCGGGCCGACGGGAACCCGGCTTCGCGGAAGCGGTCGAGCCCGGCCCGACGGACATCCGAGAGCCATGCCGGCTCGCGCGGCGAGCGGCTTTCCCGGAACTCGTCGAGGACCGAGCGCTCGAGGGCAGTCCGGGCGTCCTGCGCGATCGCTTCCATCAGGCGACCGGAACGGGCTCGCGGCGCGCCGGCGGCGGCTCCTTCTCGAGCCAGGAGTAGCCCTTCTCCTCGAGCTCGAGGGCGAGCTCTTTGCCGCCCTCGCGAACGATGCGACCCTCCACGAGCACGTGGAGGAAGTCGGGCACGATGTAGTTCAACAGCCGCTGATAGTGCGTGACGACGATCATCGCGCGCTCGGGGCTCCGCAAGGAGTTCACCCCGGAGGCGACGATCCTCAGCGCGTCGATATCGAGGCCCGAGTCGGTCTCGTCCAGGATCGCGAGCGTCGGGGCGAGGACCGCCATCTGGAAAATCTCGTTCCTCTTCTTCTCGCCGCCCGAGAAGCCCTCGTTCACGGGGCGCTTCACGAGCTCCTCGTCGATGTCGACGAGCTTCGCCTTGTCCTTGACGAGCGCGAGGAAGTCGAACGCGTCGAGCTCCGGCAGCCCGCGATGCTTGCGGACGGCGTTCAGCGCGTTTTTCAGGAAGTACACGTTCGAGACCCCGGGGATCTCGACCGGGTACTGGAAGGCGAGGAAGACGCCCTCCCGCGCGCGCATCTCGGGAGCCATCGCGAGGAGGTCCTGTCCCTTGAACAGGACCCGACCCTGCGTGACCTCGTATCCGGGCCGGCCTGCGAGGACGTGGGCGAGCGTGCTCTTGCCCGAGCCGTTTGGTCCCATGATCGCGTGGACCTCGCCCGCGTCGATGGTCAGGTCCACCCCGCGGAGGATCTCGTTGCCCGCGACGTTCGCGTGCAGGTTCTTGACCTCGAGTAGAGGCTGTCTCGTCTCTTCCACTTATCCCACGCTCCCTTCGAGACTGACCCCGAGCAGCTTCTGCGCTTCCACGGCGAACTCCATCGGGAGCTCCTTGAAGACGACCTTGCAGAAACCGCTGACGATCATGTTGACGGCCTCTTCCGGCGAGATGCCCCGCTGCTGGAAGTAGAAGATCTGGTCTTCGCCGATCTTCGAAGTGGAGGCCTCGTGCTCCATCTGCGCGGTCGAGTTCAGCACCTCGATGACGGGGAACGTGTGGGCGCCGCACTTGTCCCCGATCAGGAGCGAGTCGCACTGCGAGTAGTTCCGCGAGTTGTCGGCCTTGCCGAGGATCTTGACGAGGCCGCGGTAGGTGTTCTGGCCGTGCCCGGCGGAGATGCCTTTCGAGACGATCGTGGACTTGGTGTTTTTACCGATGTGGATCATCTTCGTGCCGGTGTCGGCCTGCTGGTAGTTGTTCGTCACCGCGACCGAGTAGAACTCGCCGACCGAGTTGTCACCCTGCAGGATGCAGCTCGGGTACTTCCACGTGATCGCCGAGCCGGTCTCGACCTGCGTCCAGGAGATCTTCGAGTTCCGGCCGAGGCACTTCCCGCGCTTCGTGACGAAGTTGAAGATCCCGCCTTTGCCCTGCTCGTCGCCCGGGTACCAGTTCTGGACCGTCGAGTACTTGATCTCGGCGTCGTCGTGGGTGATGAGCTCGACGACCGCGGCGTGGAGCTGGTTCTCGTCGCGCATCGGGGCGGTGCAACCCTCGAGGTAGCGCACGTAGGCGCCTTCGTCCGCGATGATGAGCGTGCGCTCGAACTGGCCGGTCTTCGCCGCGTTGATCCGGAAGTAGGTCGACAGCTCCATCGGGCAGCGGACCCCCTTCGGCACGTAAACGAACGACCCGTCGGAGAACACGGCGGAGTTCAACGTTGCGAAGAAGTTGTCGGTGTAGGGAACGACCGATCCCAGGTACTTCTTCACGAGCTCCGGGTGGTTCTGGACCGCCTCGGAGAACGAGCAGAAGATGACGCCGACCTCGGCGAGCTTCTCGCGGAAAGTCGTCGCGACCGAGAC
>DASRPJ010000469.1:0-4608 GCA_035646435.1 Thermoanaerobaculia bacterium
TTCTCCGCCTTCTCGACGTCCAGGGAGAGCCAGACGAACTGTCCGGCGTACCGCTCGAGGGCCTTGTCCGTGAAGACGTAGGCCTTCATCGAGCGGCACGTGTGTCACCAGGGCGCCCAGGCCTCGAGAAAGATCGGGACGTTCTTCGCGCGCGCCTGCGAGGCCGCCTTCGCGAAGTCCTCCACCCACGGGAGCACTTCGCGCGGAGGCGCCGCGGAAGCGACGGGTGAGGCCGCGAGTGCGAGGCCGGCAACGATCCCCGCGATGCGAGCACGCTTCATGGTCGGGATGGTAGCAGAGCGACCCGCGCGAGAAGCGCCGCGGAACCGGCGACGCGAGGCGACGAAACGATCATGCGGACGCCGAGCCCGACGACGAGAAGGTTGCCGACCAGGCTCAACAGTTTCTGGATGCGCGGCGAGACGAAGTGGTGGGTGACGGCGCCGAAGCCGGCCAGCAGGGTCTGCCACGAGAGGGACGCCAGGGCGAAGCCGGCGACGAAGGCTGAGCGGGCCGGCCACGTCGAGAGCTCATCCGCGCCGCGGCCGAGGACGAACGCGGCGAAGTAAGCCACGGTGAGCGGGTTGACGAGCGTGAGCCCCACGAACTGCGCGTACGTCCCGAGGTCACCGAAGTCCCGCGGCGGACGGGCGGCCGCGGAGCGCGGGACGCGGTTGCGCCAGAGGCCCCACGCCCCCATCGCGACGAGCCCGACGCCACTCGCGACCCGGAGCGTGCCCGACACCGGCGCGAGCGCCTCCGCCAGGATCCCGCCCGCGACGGCGACGGCGAGGGCGCCGAGAAAGTCCGCCGTCGCGGCGCCGGCGCCCGCGAAGAAGCCGCGACGAAATCCCTTTCGCAGCCCGACGTCCACGATCAGCACCGCGATGCCGCCGAAGGGAATCGAGATCCCGTAGCCGGCGAGGAGGCCCTCGACGAAGGGCTTCAACGGTTCGGCGGGGCGCTCTCCGGCACCGCCACGGTCACCTGCGCCCAGGACCCGGTCGGCCCGCTGTAGCGCGCGTCTCCCAGGGTCACGAGCGTTTGGTTGCCTTCACGCCGGATCACGAAGTACGGGAAGCGCGCCCAGACCATGAACTTCCGTCCGGCCGGGGTGAGCGTCGCGGCGTGGGCGGCGGGGACGTCGTCGTTCTTCGGAACATCGCCGGGTGCGAGCGTGACCGCCGGGCGCGGCAGCCAGTCGAGCGCGCCGAATCGATAAGCGCGCCCCTCGTCGACGACGACCATCCGATGGAACGGATCGATCGGGACGGGTCCGACGAGGACGCGGCTCGGGGGCACTTCGGCTCGCGCGACCGCGCCGGCCACGAGGGAGCGCCCCGCGCGGCTCGAGACGAGCATCGCGGCGACGTAAACGACGACGGCGGCGAGCGCGACGCGCGCGGGAGCCCCGGGACGCGCCCTCCCCCGCCGCGCGGCCAACCGCGAGAAGACGATCCCGAGGAGGAGAGCGATCCACACCCAGATGTCCACGATGAAGAGCGCGTCGCCGTAGAACCACCGGTTCGAGAACGGGTGGAGGAAACGCACGCCGTACGTGTTCAGGAAGTCGAGCAGAGGGTGCGACAGCACCGACACGAAGGCGAGCAGGAGGAGGGGACCCCACCGGGCCGGCGGCGCCTCCGGACGGCGCCGCCTTCGGACGAGCCGGTCCCACGCGAGCATTGCGCCGGCGAGCGCGACCGGGAGGACCGCCATCGCGAGCACGCCGTGGGTCCAGCCGCGCCGAAACGCGAGAGCGGTCGGGCCGTCGCCGAACGCATAGGTCCACGCGTCGACGTCCGGCAGGTTCGCGCCGATCAGGAGCGTCGCGGTCGCGAGCGGCGTGCGGTGCTTCAAGCCGGCCTCGCCGAGGGCGGCGCCGACGAGCGTGTGGCAGATGTTGTCCAAGTGTCGGTGTCGCCCTCTCTCCCCCCGTTGCCGTGGAGGAATCGTTTTCCGTAAAGCGGGCGTATCTTGCCACCGGAGGCAACGCGATGAAGATCCGATCCGTCAAGAACGTCATCCCGGCGATCGCAACGCACGAGGGGGCGGGTTTCCTCGTCCACCGCGCGTTCCCGACGCCCGCGCTGGACCACTTCGACCCCTTCCTGCTCTTGGACGAGATGGGTCCGTCGGACCTCGGTCCGGGCGAGGCGAAGGGCGCGCCCGACCACCCGCACCGCGGCTTCGAGACGGTGACCTACCTCCTCTCGGGCGCGATGGAGCACAAGGACTCGCGCGGCAACCGCGGCCGGCTCACGCCCGGCGACGTCCAGTGGATGACCGCCGGCTCCGGCGTCGTGCACTCCGAGATGCCCGAGCCCTCGTTCGCGGCGAAGGGGGGACGCATGCACGGCTTCCAGCTGTGGGTGAACCTCCCCGCGCGCGACAAGATGATGGCCCCGCGGTACCAGGAGGTCGCCGGCACCGGCATCCCGGTCGCGAAGAGCGAGGACGGCAAGGTGACCGTCCGCGTGATCGCCGGCGAGTCGCTCGGCAAGAGCGCGGTCATCGACACCCGAACACCGATCCTGTACCTGGACGTCGAGCTCGAGCCCGGCGCGAGGCTCACGCAGCCCGTCCCGCCGGACTACAACGCGTTCGCGTTCGTCGTCGAGGGAACCGGCCTGTTCGGCCCCGACAGTCAGCGCGCCCGGCAGCACGACATGGTCCGGTTCCGGGGAGACGGCGACGGCGTGTCGATCGAGGCCTCGCCCGACGAGAAGCTGCGCGTCCTCGTGATCGGCGGCGTCCCGCTGAACGAGCCCGTCGCACGCTACGGTCCGTTCGTCATGAACACGCGTGCCGAGCTCCGGCAGGCGTTCGACGACTATCAGGCCGGCAGGCTGGGCGAGATCGCATAGGGGACAGGCGTGACGTTTCGAACTGCCAAACTGCGCGCCTGACCCCGACCGTCCGCTGCGCTCTGCTACGCTATCAGCGGTTGCCCATGAAGCTCCCGCGCCGGCTCGCGTTGTGTGGCCTCCTCCTGGGTGTGAGCGCGCCGGCAATCGCCTCGAAAGCCGTCTTCCGGCAGTTTTCGATCCCAACGCCGGACAGCGGCCCGACATCGGTCCTCGGGACCGGCTTTGGGATCCTCTTCACCGAGTTCAACGCGAACAAGATCGGTTTTCTAACGAGCGACGGCCGAATGCTCGAGTACACGATCCCGACGCCGAACAGCGGACCGATGGACCTCGACATCGCGAGAGACGGCACCGGGCGCGTGGTGGTGTGGTTCACGGAGTTCCTCGCCAACAAGATCGGGCGGTTGAATCCGCACACGGGCGAGTTCCGGGAGTATGCGATCCCGACGCCCGCAAGCGGCCCTCACTCGATCGTCGCCGGTTTCTCAGAGGTCTGGTTCACCGAGTTCCACGCCGGTAAGATCGGCCGACTCACGCCGGACGGGAAGTTCACGGAGTTCGCGATCCCCACGGCGAATTCGGCTCCGATGGGCATCACGCACGCCTCCTCTCACGGCAGGATCTGGTTCACCGAATTTCTCGGGAACAAGCTCGGGTATCTGCCCACCGCGGGCGGGCCGATCGGAGAGCTCTCTATCTCGACTCCGAACAGCGGACCGACCGACATTCACTTCGCCGGGGACCTGCGGGTCTTCTTCACAGAGTTCAACGCCGGAAAAGTGGCGTACGTGGATCACGACCTCCGCACGATCGTCGAGACGCCGGTGCCCACGGCGTCGAGCGGCCCGTATCGGATCTGCAAGTCGCTCTTCGCCAACCGGGAGGTTTGGTTCACCGAACGGTCCGCGAACCAGATCGGGGTCATCCGCGCCAACGGGTCCATAACGGAGTACGAGTTGCCCGCAGGACAGGCGGAACCGCTCGGATGTTCCTATGGACTCGACCAGACGTGGTTCACCCAGCGGACTCCTAACGCGCTCGGATGGGTTCACCACGACACCTCGGTCGTTGTGGGAGCCGGCACCGTCGACGCATGGGAGACGACCTTTTCCTATGCCAACGCAGAGCCCAAGCCGACGTCGCTGTTCGCCGGCTTCTACCGGGACCCGCCCTACGGCTGCGCCGGCTCGTGTCCCTGGCAGGGGGACCTCGATCTTCCGGCGCGCGGGGCGGACTCGATTGCGGTTCCCTTTCCTGCGGGTTACGCGCTTTTCTCGAGAAGCCGCGACCGCGGAGAGCTCCCTGCGCTCCGGGGACGCGCGAGATACGTGCCCCACCCGGAACGGGCAACCGATCTTCCGGCCGTCAGGCTGTCCACGATCAACGCGCTCGATCCGCAGGTCCTCGTATTTCCCGGTGCGATGGGTTCCACGAGCGCGCGGAGCAATCTGGTGCTCAGCAACATCTGGAACAACACTTCGCTCTTCTTCTCGTACGAGACGTCGCTCTCCGTCCGGATCGACGTCTTTTCCTCGGAAGGGACCCTTCTCGCATCGGAAACACACGGCGTGGTTGGCGGGGTCTTCGTCGACTATTTCGCCCGGCTCGGGATCCGAGAGCTCGCGAACGGGCAGATCCGTGTCACGAAGACCGGCGGCGGGGGCCTGCTCTGGGGAACTCTGACGACTCTCGACGGCGACGCGGTCGTGACGGACGTCGGCCGGAACCTGTCGCTTCC
>DASRPJ010000470.1:0-8175 GCA_035646435.1 Thermoanaerobaculia bacterium
GGTCGATCCTCGGGCGCGAGAGCGCCGAAGCCGACTGGCGGCGCGCGATCGGGGTTGCCCGCGGCGCCCCGCCGTTCCGGCTGGGCTTCGCGCGCTGGCTGCTCGCGCGGGGCCGTACGCGCGAGGCGACCCGGGAGGCGCGCGAAATCCTGCGGCGGTATCCGAGAGACGTCGCCGCGCTCCGCCTGATCGCCGACTCGGCGAGGGCGGAGGGGCAGCGGTTCGCCGAGGGCCTGGCGATCGAGAAGGTCGTTCGGATCGCGCGATCGCCCGACGATTTCGACCGCCTCGCCGGGATCGCGGCGGCGGACCCGTCGTACGGGAGACGCTTCGCGGCGATCTCGTCCCGGCTCAACCCCGGTCGGCCTGCGGTTCGCGAGCGTCGCGGCGGCGGCGCCGGCGTCGCTTCGCCCGCTCGCGGGTCCGAGCCGCCCGCTCGGCCACGCGCGGATGCCGGCGGTGATAGATCCGAAGCGCCCCTCGAACGAGCACGTACGCCACGAGACCGATGAGCGTGGCGAGAACGAGCGTTCCGATGAGGAACGAAGCGAGCCGGGGCCGGAGCGTCGGGCCCCCGAAGGCGTGCCAGAAGTCGCGGTGGAGCAGGCGGTCCCAAGGGAGGTTGGGGACCTCGGTCCGGTCGTATCCGAGAAGGACCCGGCCGAGCGCGTAGCCGGCGGCGAAGACCGGGGGCAGCGTCCACGGGTTCCCGACGAACTGCCCGAGAGCGGCGTCGACCTTGTTCAGCTTGAAGAGGAACGCGAGGCCGATCGCGAGCACGAAGTGGACGCCCATGAAAGGCGAGAACCCGATGCCGACGCCGAGGGCGATCGCGGCGGCGACGCGGTCGGGCGACTCTTCCCGGCCGAGGAGGTCCGCGAGGAGAACCTTCAGCCGCCTCGAAAGCTTGAGAGGGTGTTTCTTCCGGCGCCGAAAGGCGCGGGGGAGCGGGAGCCTCACCTCGGTCCCCCGAAGTGGTCGAAGCCCCGGTTACCGACGGGACGGAGACCTTCCTCCCCCTCCAGGAAGACGCCGTCTCCCGGTTCGACCCGACCGATCCGCCGGACCTCCACGCCCCAGTCGGCCGGCGGGTCGGCGAAGCGTCCCGCGTGGGCCGGCGATACGGAGAAGAGGAGCTCGTAGTCGTCCCCTCCGCCGAGCGCCGTCTCGACCGGATCCACTCCCGCCACCCCCGCGAAGGAGCGCAAGGCGGGGGAGAGCGGGAGCGAATCGCTCTCGATCACGAGACGGACCGCGGAGGCGCGTGCGAGGCGCGCGGCGTCCATTCCGAGACCGTCCGAGACGTCGATCGCGGCCGTCGCGAGCCCGCCCGAGCCGAGCGCGCGGCCGAGCGCGAGTCGCGGCTCCGGCTCGCGGTACGCCGCGAGGAGCCGCGTCGAGTCGGGCGCGGCGAGCTCCTCCGGCGCCCACGGAGTCCCGGAAGCCACGCGCGGGAGGCCCGCGAGGGCCCGGGCGAGCGCGAGACCCGCGGAGGCCTCTCCGGGCCAGCCGGAGAGAAAGACCGCATCGCCGGCTTTCGCGCCGGTGCGCCGGATCGGCTTTCCCGTTGGTCTGCCCCACACCGCGACGGAGACGAACGTCTGATCCGCGCGCGTCAGGTCGCCGCCCGCGAGGACTGCCCCGAACTCCCGTGCGCGCCCCGCGGCCGCGACCGCGATCTCGAGCGGGAGATCTTCGGCGGACGTCTCGGGAAACCCGATCGTCAGGAGGGCAAAGGCGGGCCAGGCCCCCATCGCGGCGAGGTCGGAGAGGGCGACGGACATCGCGCGGCGGCCGAGGCGCGCCCGATCTTCTCCGGTCAGGAAGTCGACCCGCTCGACGAGGGTGTCGGTCGTCACGACGAGCAGGCCCTCGGAGCGGAAGACGGCGGCGTCGTCGCCCGGGCCGACGACGAGGTCGTCGCTTCCCGTGATCGCCTCGCGAAGGCGGTCGACGAACCGATCCTCCGGCGTCATTTTCCGATTATCGAACGGTGGCCGGCCGGCGGGCCGGAGAGACCGGCTTCGCCCCCGACTACCGGCTTCCCGCTTCCGGTTTCGGATTTCGGGCTTCGGGCTCCCGTTTCCTGGCGCGCGCGGCCGGACGGCCCCGCTCGACGCTCGGGGGTCCGGCCTCCACGGGGATCTCTCTCCCGGCGGGGGTCGGCGGCACCCCGGAGACCTCGGGATCGGTCGGGGGGGTTGGTTCGAGCGGGAGGAGCGCGAACTCGAGCACCTCCTCCACGTTCTCGACGTACCGGAACGTCATTCCGTGGAGGATCCGCGGGTTGATCTGCTGCACGTCCCGTCGGTTCAGCTTCGGGAGGATGACCGTCGCGTACTTCGCCTGCCGGGCGGCGAGCACCTTCTCCTTCACGCCTCCGATCGGGAGGACCTCTCCGCGAAGAGTGATCTCGCCCGTCATCGCGACGTCTCGCCGCGCCTTCTTCTGCGTGAACGCCGAGATCATCGCCGTCGCCATCGTGATGCCGGCGGAGGGGCCGTCCTTGGGGATGGAGCCTTCGGGGACGTGGACGTGCACGTCGTGCGTCTCGAAGAAGTCCGCGGGGATTCCAAGCTCGGTCGCGTGCGCTCGCGCGTACGACATCGCGGCCTGGGCGGATTCCTTCATGACGTCGCCGAGCTGGCCCGTGAGGCGAAGTCCCCCCTTGCCGCGGACCGCGAGCGCCTCGACGAAGAGAATGTCGCCGCCGACGGACGTCCAGGCGAGCCCGGTTGCGACGCCGACCTGGTCCTTCTTCAGGAGCTCGTCGGCGAAGTGCTTCACCGCGCCGAGCATCTTTTCGACCGACGCGCCCGTGATCCGGTACCGGCGGGTCTTACCCTTCGCCACGGAGACGGCGACCTTCCGGCAGATCGCGCCGATTTCCCGCTCGAGGTTTCGCAGTCCCGCCTCGCGGGTGTATGCCTCGATGATCTTGCGAAGGCCTCCGTCCGTGAACTCGACGTTCGCCTCCGTGATGCCGTTTTCCTCGAGCTGCTTGGGGAGCAGGTGCCGCCGCGCGATCGCGACCTTTTCCTCGAGCGTGTAGCCGGAGAGCCGGATGACCTCCATGCGGTCGAGGAAGGCGGGCTGGATCGGATCGAGGATGTTCGCGGTCGCGATGAAGAGGACCCGCGAGAGGTCGTAGTTGACTCCCAGGTAGTGGTCGCGGAACGAGTAGTTCTGCTCGGGATCGAGGACCTCGAGAAGGGCGGAGCTCGGGTCGCCCCGATAGTCCGAGCCGATTTTGTCGATCTCGTCGAGCATGAAGACCGGGTTCGACGTTCCCGCCTGGTGGATTCCCTGGATGATCCGCCCCGGCATCGCGCCGACGTACGTGCGCCGGTGCCCGCGGATCTCCGCCTCGTCCCGCACTCCTCCGAGAGACAGGCGGACGAACTTGCGGTCGAGCGCGCGGGCGATCGAGCGTCCGAGCGACGTCTTACCGACCCCGGGCGGGCCGACGAAACAGAGGATCGGGCCCTTCAGCGTCTTCTTCAGGGCGTGCACGGCGAGGAACTCCAGAATCCGCTCCTTGACCTTCTCGATGTCGTAGTGGTCCTCGTCGAGGATCGCCCGCGCCCGGTCGAGGTCGACCGAGTCCTCCGACAGCTTCGCCCAGGGGAGCCCCGTCATCCAGTCGAGGTAGGTGCGGATGATCGCGGTCTCCGCGGAGTCCGGGTGGCTCCTCTCCAGCCGCTTGATCTGCTTCTCGATCTCTGCGGAGGCCTCGGCCGGTATCTGCTTCTCGGCGATCAGCCGCCGGTAAGTCTCCAGCTCCTCGGCCATCTCCTCGCCCTCGCCGAGCTCCTGTTGAATGGCGCGAAGCTGCTGCCGGAGGTAGTACTCGCGCTGCGAGCGATCCATCTCCCCGCGCGCCTGCGTGGAGATCTCCTGCTGCATCGAGAGGACGGTGATCTCGCGCGAGAGGTTCTCGTTGACGAGCTTCAGGCGCTCGATGGGATCGGTGCTCTCGAGAATGCGCTGCGCGTCCTCGAGCTTGAGCTCCAGGTTCGAGGCGGCCAGGTCGGCGAGGCGCGCGGGGTCGGTCAGGTTGGCGGCGATCACCATGACTTCGGGGGAAATACTCTTGCCGAGGGTGACGGACTTCTCCAGGTTCTGCTTGACGCTGCGCGTCAGCGCCTCGTGCTCCGGCGGGAGCTCCCTGGCGGGCTCGGGCTCCTCGAGCCGCGTGATCTTGACCTTCAGGTACGGCTCCTCGGAGAGGACGGAGTCGATGCGAGCGCGGGTGACTCCCTGGACGAGGAGGCGCGTGCGTCCGTCCGGGAGCTTCAGCATCCGCATGATCGCGGCGACGGTGCCGACCGGGTAGAGGTCTTCGAGCCGCGGCGTCTCGGTCTGCGCGCTGCGTTGAGCGACGAGCATGATGATCCGCTGCTCGGCGAGCGCGGCGTCGACCGCGTTGATGGACTTCTCGCGCGAGACGGACAGCGGCAGGATGATGTACGGAAAGACGACGACGTCCTTCAATGGTAGAACCGGAAGGATGTCCGGGATCGGAAGGTCCGCGTCCCGGTCGAGCCCGGTTTCTTTTTCCTCGATCTCTACCACGGCTACGTTTCCTCCTCCGGCTTGACCGCGATCTCGATCTCCTTTTCGCGAAGGTCCGGGACGCGGGGGAGCACGATTTCGAGCAGGCCGCGCGAGAGCTTCGACTTCGCCTGGCGGGAGTTGACGGGCCGCGGCAGCGACACCGATTTCACGAACGACCCGAAATATCGCTCCATGCAGGAGAAACGGATGCCTTCGCGCGCCCGCGTTCGCCCTCGCTTCGTGCCGCGCACCGTCACGACGCGGCCGCGCACGGCGACGCGGACGTCGGAGGCCTCCACGCCCGGGAGCTCGACGAGGACGCGGATCTTCTCGCCGTCGTCGACGATGTCGACGCTGGGGTCCCACGCGGACGAGGGCGCGACGACGGGATTGTTGCTTTCGACGAAGAGGGTGAAGAGCCGGTTCACCTCGCGCTGAAGGCGGGAGAGCTCGATCATCGGGCCGAAGAGCCTCAGACGCCTCAAGGAATCTCCGTCCTGGCAGGCTCGCTCACGGGCCGGCCTTGGCGTCGGCGCGGCCGAGAAGGGTCTTGAGCTCGTTCAAGAACTCATCCACGTCTTCGAACTTCCGGTAAACGGACGCAAAACGGACGTAGGCGACCTTGTCGAGCTCGCGTAGCCGGTCCATGACGCTCGCGCCGATGTCGGTCGTACCCACCTCGCGTTCTTCCGTGTCGTGGAGGCGCGTCTCGATCTCATCCACGATCGCGTCGAGCTGTGCCGGAGAAATCGGCCGCTTCTCGCAGGCCTTGACGAGCCCGGCTCGGAGCTTCTTGCGATCGAACGCTTCCCGGCGGCCGTCCTTCTTGACGACCATGTACGGGATCTCTTCGATCGTCTCGTACGACGTAAACCGGCGCCCGCAGGATTCGCATTCCCTGCGCCGGCGGATGACCTCGCCTTCGCGGCTTTCCCGAGAGTCCACGACGCGATCGTCCGCTCCACCGCAGAAGGGGCACTTCATCGCGGTCTCATTATCTTCGATCAGCGAAGAGGGATCTGACCCCTTCGGGGTCAGACCCCACGCGCTATCGAATGTCTGGCTGAGGCTCGGGCGCCGCGACTTCTTCGACCTTTCGGAGAGACATCGGGCCGAGAGCGAAGAGCGCGATCCCGATGATCGTGATCGGCACGAAAGAGAACGCGTGGGCAAGCACCGCGACGCCCGACGCGGCGTTCCGCGCGACGCCGTAGACGTCCGTGAGCGCGAGCTGAACGGCCACGTGATAGGAGCCCAGGCCTCCGGGGGTCGGGAACATGAGGCCGAGCACCGCCGCCGCGGTCACGACGAAGCTCGACGTGAAGGGGAGGTCGAGGTGGAACGCGCGGAGGACCGCATAGATCTGCACGTTGATGACGAACCACATCGCGAGGGTTCCCGCCGTCACGAGAAGGAGAAGACGCGGGTCCTTCAGCGAGGCAAAGCCGTCCACGAAAGTCTCGGCGAACGAGCGGGCCTTCGGCTGGAACCTCTCGGGGAGCCGGCGCCAGAGCTTTTCGAGGAAGCGCTCCGTCGCTTTCCTCCGAAAGACGGAGAAGAGGACCGCTCCGACGAGGACGAGCAGGAGCACGGCCGGCACGAGGAGCTTCCCGAGGCCGGCGGAGTTCGGCAGCCCGCTCCCGGCCGCGATGAGGAAAAAGAACAGGACGGCGGCGCCGTCGAACACGCGCTCGAGCAGCACGGAAGCGAGAAGCGGCGAGAACGGCAGCCCCCGGGATCGGGCGAGGAGGGCGGGGCGGAGGACTTCTCCCACCTTTCCGGGGAGGTTGTTCGCGGCGAAACCGAACGCGGTCGCGACGAAGGCGGGATAGAAGGGGACGCGAGCCACGGGACGGAGGAGCCAGGTCCATCGGAGCGCGCGCAGGAAGAACGTGGTGATCGCGAGGAGGATGCTCGCGAGGAGCCACCCGGCGGACGCGGAGGAGATCTGGCGCGCGATCTCCGCGAGATCGAGGCCGCGAACGAAGAGAGCGAGGAGGACCGCCGCGAGGACGACGGAGACGGCGATCTGGACCGGGCGGGACTTCAGAGCCCGCTTCATGGAGGGGCGGCGGCGTTCAAACGATCGTTTGTCTTTCTCCGCCGGGTTTTAACATCTCCGGACGCGGTTCCGCCGAAAAAAATGAGGCGAAGTTCTGACGGAGCTTGACTTTCCGACGCATTTTGCTCATTCTTTTCTTAAATTTTCGGGAGGACACGCATGCTAAGGAAGTCGCCCGGGCTCCTGGCGCTTCTCGCCGTCGGGGCCTGTCTGATCGCGCCGGTTGCTCTGGCGCAGCCGATCGGCGCCATCGATCAGCCGGTCCAGGGCCAGCGAGTCTCGGGTGTGGTCAAGGTGACCGGGTGGGTGCTCGATTTCAACCGGGTGGACAAGATCGAGCTCTTCGTCGACGGAGCGTTCGCCAACCGCGCCGACATCGGCCTGCCGCGGGCCGACGTCCTCGAAGTGTTTCCCACGTACGCCAACAGCGCGACGCCGAACCCCGGCTTCGTTTCGTCCTTTCTCGCGAGTCGTTTTTCGAGCGGGTCCCACGCGATCACGATCCGGGTGACCGAGTCGAACGGTTCGGTGTTTACGTTCGGCCCCGTGACGGTCATCGTGGACAACACGATCAACCAGGCTCCCTTTGGCTTCATCGACATTCCCGGGCCGGCGGGCGTCGAAGGGACGGACGGCCCCCTTCCCGTCTCCGGATGGGCGATCGACGACGAAGACGTCAACCACATCGACTTCCTGATGGACGGCCAGATCGTGGCCGGCGCGGTCGGTCGGGGCCGCCCGTCGACCGCGATCTACGGGACGACCCGCCCCGACGTCCAGGCGGCGTTTCCCGACGTTCCGAACTCGCTCTACTCCGGCTTCCAGGCGAACATCGACACGACGAAGCTGATCAACGGGATGCACCAGCTCTCGGTGCGGGTCACCGACAACGAGGGCGCCTCCCGCGTCATCGGAACGCGCAACATCCAGGTCATCAACAACGGCGCCAACCTCGCTCCATTCGGCCAGATCGACTTTCCCCTCGACAAGGCGTCGCTCTTCTGCTCCTCGGTCGACGTCGGGATTCCGTCCCCCTGCCCGCCCGAAGTCTGCCGCGCCGTTCTGCCCAACGTCGTGGCGGGTTGGGCCCTCGATGTCGGAGCGCGGCTCGACGCCGGCCAGGTCTCGTACGTCGAGCTGCTGCTGGACGGCGCCATCCTCGCCAACACGCGCACCGACTGCATCCAGGTCGGGCGGAACCTCATCAACTGCTACGGGATCAACCGGCCGGACGTCGCCCGCAGCTATTCCGGGTACGTCAACGCGGACAACGCGGGCTTCAACTTCGGGTTCGCGCTCATTCGCAGCGAGGGCGACCCGAGCGGCCTCATCGCGATCGCTCTCCCGACGGCGGACGCGCAGACGTTCCGGGTCGTCGGCTACACCCTGCCCGGCAAGCACACGCTCGCCGTGCGCGTGGGCGACGAAGAGGAGACCGTGACGCAGCTCGGCGCAATGTCCGTCGACGTCTTCTGCGATCAGACCGAGTTCGACCGGCCGGCGTTCGGGTACATCGACACCCCGTCCGACTACCAGTTCATCAACGGGATCTTCCA